>BNTP01000058.1 GCA_025996695.1 Bacteroidia bacterium
TGGCAGGTGTTCCGATGCCGCAATCCTTGATTGCTTCGCGTTCCGCTTCATCTGTACATTCCTTGCCTGCGGATTCCATTGCCGACAAGAGCGATGCTTCGGTATGGAGCGGCTTGGGTTTGGTTTGTTTTTCCAACAATTCGCTGTTGTTTACAGGCAATTGGTCGCCTTGTGCAACGAGAGGCAAATTGCCTGCTTCGTCCTCGTTTTCTTCCTGTTCGCAAAAAACTGCCCGCCAGCCGGTTTGCTTGATAATTGAGCCTTTGGCTTCAAAAATCGTATCGCCACAATTGAGTGTGATGGTCGTTGCATCTTTCACGCATTTTTGCGAAAAGGCTTCCAACATCCGTTCTGCCACCATTTCATAAATGGTTAATTCGTCGCCGGACAAGTCTTTGGGCGGGTTTTCGGTAATCAAAAGTGCGTGATGGTCGGTTACTTTTTTATCATCGACACAGCGTATATTCAGAATTTGGTCGTCCATTTTTGCGGCATAACTGCCAAAACGATTGTGATTTTGCAAACTGCGTATCAGTTCCGGAATTTCATCCATCACGTCTGCGGAAATATAACGGCTGCCGGTGCGCGGATAGGTAATGAGTTTTGCCTTATACAGTTTTTGAGCAATGGAAAGCGTTTTGTCTGCCGAAAAGCCGTATTTGCTATTCGCTTCTTTTTGTAACGCCGTCAAGTCATATAATAAAGGTGGCTCTTGATTGACTTCTTTTTTCTCAACTGACTGAACCTGCAAACTGTTTCCCTGCAATTTTTGGAAAATGGAATTTGCCGTGTCTTTTTGTTCGTATTTTTCACGACTGACAACCGCAAACGGAACATTCGCTTTTTCCGTCTGAACCTTTATTTGCCAATATGGAACGGGAATAAAGTTTTTGTTTTCCAAAAACCGTTTGCAAATCATTACAAGCGTAGGTGTTTGCACTCGTCCCAACGAAAATACACCACGTCCGGCAGCAATACTCAATGCCTGCGAAGCGTTGATACCCACCAACCAATCGGCTTCACTTCGTGCCTTTGCAGCAAAATACAAATTATCGTAATCGCTACCGTTTTTTAGATTTTGAAGCCCGTCTTTAATCGCTTTGTCAGTTAAACTGCTAATCCAAAGGCGGTCAAAGGGCTTGTTACAATTCAAATGATTGTAGATAAACCTAAAAATCAACTCGCCTTCACGCCCTGCATCGGTGGCAACAATGATTTTATTGCAACTGTCAAAAACGTGCTTAATGATTTTCAGTTGCTTCAATGCACCTGTATCCGGCTTGTATTCTTTGCCTTCTCGCACTTGGCGAGGTTTCAATATAAACGTTTCGGGAATAAAGGGCAAATGTTCTCGATTAAAACCTGTAAATCCGTAATCTTCGGGCATGGCGAGCCCAATCAAATGCCCAAAAGCATACGTTACCATGTAACCGTTGCCGGTCATAAAACCCTCTTCTTTGGGGTGCACGACAAATTTCCCTTTGAAAAAGGGAAGTTTGCCAAGGCAATCCGTTAGGATTGCATCGCTCGGTAGCATTGACCATGCCTCATGCAGCCCACAAGGTAGGTATGCGACCATTCGCGAATGGGGTTGCATGCCTACCAGGCTTCGGCGTCACCCACCTACGGTTATGCACATTCTGTCCCGAGACAAGGGCGAAAGTCAAGTGGTATGATTGCGGATAATCATATTTTTTTTACTCAGCACCCATTTCTCACGTGTCCACGCAAGGAGCGGCTTATTGTTTTACTTCGCAATATAATTGTCCAAAGATTGGCAAACTTCGGCGGCAAAAGCGTGGGCAGAGGCAATGAGTGAGTCCCAGGTTGTGTCTTGTAAACTGTCGAAATCGTTGCGTGTGATGCCGTTTTGTACGAGGGCATGAATGAATCCCGCATTAAAATTGTCGCCCGCGCCAATCGTGCTAATGGGCTTTATAGAGTGCACAGGGTAGGATTTTTCTAAATCAGGCGTGAATAAAAGCGTTTCTTTCGCCCCTTGTGTCACAATCAAATTTTTGCAAAGAGGTGCAATATGCGTGTTGTAAACGTCGGAAATGTTTTGGTCGGGAAACAAAACCGATAAGTCCTCATCCGAGCATCGCACAACCGTCGAGCAGGCGATGTTTTCCCCAAAAGCAGGCATCAACTCCAGCTTTTCGTCTGCATGTGCCGCCCGAAAATTAATGTCATAATAAATCACCGCTTGATGCGTTTTCGCTTCATGGAGCCAGCCGCTCACTTTTCCTCTAATGTCCGGATTTACAGCAAAATACGAGCCAAAAATCACAACATCGTCGGCGTCAACATTCGGAAAAGCAAGCGAAAGCCGATGCTCCGGAAACTCCCGATAAAAACTGTACGTCGCCCGGCTGTTTTTGTCCAAAAAAGCAAGGGCGATGGGCGATTTGCCATCATCATAAAAATCCACATAATCGGCAGACAATCCGTTTTCGAGCGTGAAATTGCGAATAAGTTCGCCTACATGGTCATTCCCCAATTCACTCACAAACAGCGTGTGGAGTCCACAACGCGCCAACGAAATCATACAATTAAACGTCGACCCACCGGGCACAGCCTTTTGAGGCCGGTTTTCTTGGAAAATCAGATCTAAAATGGTTTCGCCAATTCCTATTATTTTGCGCATTTTTTTTATTTTTTATTTGAAATAATTGTCACAAAAGTACGCCACTTTTTTTTATGAAACAAATTTTTAACAAAAAATCATTTCCGAGCACGCAGCATTTCTCTTTTTCCCGGCGGACCGGAAATCCGTTCCACCTGAAAGTCTGCTGCCAGCATCATCCGGCGGATATTTCCTTTAGCACAGTAGGTGGTTAAAATCCCGTCCGGATTCATCGATGCATATATTTTGTCAAACAAGGACTGCGACCACACTTCTGACTGCTTGTCGGGGGCGAAAGCATCGTAATAAACCACATCAAAATATTCCGGACGGGACTCAAAATTTTGTGCCCCACCCCAAACATTAAAATCAGTATTAATTTTTTGCAACGTAAAAAAATCACTTAACGGCACACATTTTCCCCATTCCGCAGCATGAGTTTGCTGAAATAAGTTGCTGTCTATTTCATTGTAATTCAATTGATTGACAATGCCTGACGGCAAAGGATATTTTTCGAGAGTCGTATAAATGGTTTTGGTCTGCCGTTTCTGACTTTCCAAAGCGGTAAGCAAGGCATTCAGCCCCGTGCCAAAACCCAGTTCCAATACGTGAATCGTGTCTTTTGGACACTGATTGAACCCGGCCTCAATATAGACATGCCGTGCTTCCTGAATCGCTCCATTGACCGAATGATAATGCTCGTCCAGTTCCGGCAAAAACAGCGTATGCGAACCGTCAGCAGTCAGTTGTAATTGAAATTCTTTCATTTAATCCTTTTTGCAAAATTACACAAAAAAATCATACACCCATCAAAAAATCATATAAAATCACCGTTAAAGACATTTTTTTTCGTACATTTGCACCAAAATAAAAAAATAATAAGATGGCAAAAGAATTGAAAGAACTGACTTCGCGAGAGGAAAATTACTCACAATGGTATAACGACTTGGTTATCAAGGCCGATTTGGCTGAAAATTCGGCTGTGCGCGGTTGCATGGTCATCAAGCCGTATGGTTATGCGATTTGGGAAAAAATTCAACGGCAATTGGACGATATGTTCAAAGAAACGGGACACGTCAATGCGTATTTCCCGCTGTTTATCCCGAAATCTTTTTTCAGCAAAGAGGCTTCGCACGTGGATGGTTTTGCAAAGGAATGCGCCGTTGTGACGCACTATCGCCTGAAAAACGACCCGAACGGCAAAGGCATAATCGTTGATCCGGAAGCTAAATTGGAGGAAGAGTTGATTGTGCGTCCGACTTCCGAAACCATCATTTGGAACACGTATAAAAATTGGATACAATCTTATCGCGACTTGCCGATTCTGTGCAATCAATGGGCGAATGTGGTACGCTGGGAAATGCGGACACGATTGTTTTTGCGCACAGCCGAATTTCTTTGGCAGGAGGGTCACACCGCTCACGCCACCAAGGAAGAGGCAATCGAAGAAACGCGTAAAATGTTGGATGTGTATGCTGATTTCGCCGAAAACTTTTTGGCCGTACCGGTCATCAAAGGCGTAAAAACAGCTTCCGAACGCTTTGCGGGGGCTTTAGACACCTATTGCATTGAAGCATTGATGCAGGACGGAAAGGCTTTGCAGGCGGGTACGTCGCACTTTTTGGGACAAAATTTTGCGAAAGCGTTTGACGTGCAATTTTTGGATCAAGAGGGCAAGCGCGACTATGTTTGGGCAACTTCCTGGGGCGTTTCAACCCGATTGATGGGCGCGCTGATTATGGCACATTCCGATGATAACGGTCTGGTGTTGCCTCCGAAACTCGCGCCGTTTCAAGTCGTGATTGTACCTATATATAAGGATGCCGACGGCTTGGCAGCCATCAATCAAAAGGCGGAAGTGATTATCAAGGATTTGAAAAGCTTGGGTGTGAGTGTAAAATACGACCATTCGGAAAACAAAAAGCCGGGTTGGAAATTTGCCGAATATGAGTTAAAAGGGGTTCCTGTGCGCTTGGCGATGGGTGCACGCGATTTGGAAAACGGGACGATTGAGGTGGCTCGTCGCGATACTCTGACCAAAGAAACGCTGCCGGTCGAAAATATTGCGACTTACGTCAAAAATCTGTTGGACGAAATTCAACAAAACATCTACCGGAAAGCGTTGGATTTCCGTGCCCAAAGTACCGTCAAAGTGGATACTTACGACGAATTTAAGCAGCAACTCGAAGTCGGCGGTTTTATTTTGGCCCCTTGGGACGGCACACCCGAAACGGAAGCGCAAATCAAGGAAGAAACGAAGGCAACGATTCGTTGCATCCCGTTAAATAATCCGCAAGAAGCAGGTGTAGACATGATTAGCGGCAAACCATCCACGCAGCGCGTGGTCTTCGCTCGCTCGTATTAATGGACGAATACAAAACAATAGCAGCTCCGGCCGAAGGCGTTTTCACAGAACAGCGAAGCAAATTTTTAGCTTTTGCAATGCCTGTGCACACGCCCGAACAGGTGAAAGAGGTTGTGGCAGACTACCGCAAAAAATATTACGATGCCCGGCACGTGTGCTGGGCGTATGTTTTGGGGGCAAACAGAACGGAATTTCGCGCCAATGACGATGGTGAACCCTCGTCCACAGCCGGCAAACCCATTTTGGGCGTGATTAACTCTCACGACTTGACAAATATTCTCATTGTAGTCGTGCGCTATTTCGGTGGCGTGAAATTGGGGACCGGCGGACTGATTGTCGCCTACCGCGCAGCCGCACAAGAAGCCATTGCTAATGCTCAAATCATTACCAAAGCCGTTGAGCAAACGATTTCAATCACGTTTGACTACACCGTGCTCAACGACGTGATGCGCATAGTAAAAGATACACAAGCCCAAATTCTCAGCCAAAAATTCGACACAGTTTGTGAATTGACGTTACTTGTCCGTCAATGTCACGTGCCATCGTTTTCAACCGCGTGGTTGTCATAGCTTACATCGCATTATGCTTTGTTTTTAGTCAATCTCATTCGGTTTTTCCAGTCCATAGCCCTTTTTGGCATCCTCTTTTTTGAGCCAAAACGCAAACAAAATAGAGAGTGCGCCGAAGCAGGCAAAAATCAGCATTGGAACTTGATAATTGTATTGTGTGACGGTTAATTCCGTTTCTCCAATTTTCTGCACGGCAGTTCCGGCTTGACAATATTTATCCAAAACATAACCAATGAGCATTGGCACAAGCATCAAGCCCCAGTTTTGCACCCAAAACACCATCGAATAGGCGGTGCCCAAACGTTTTTCGGGGATGATTTTCGCTACCGAAGGCCACATCGCCGACGGCACAAGAGAAAAGGCAACTCCCAACAGCAAAACAAGTCCGATAGCCACCGATAAACTGTTCAACGAAGGGATGGAAAACAACAAGTGTACAAACAATAAAATGCATGAACCGGCCAACATGATAGTCGCGCCTTTACCTTTCTTGTCGTACAAACTGCCAAACACAGGTGTCAAAATCAATGCACCGAGTGGCAGCAAGGCCGGAATATAGCCCGCAAATTCGTCCGCCACGCCAAATTTTTGCACAATCAGTTGTGTCGCATATTTGATGAATGGGAACACCGCCGAGTAAAACAACACACAGAGAATGGTAATCAGCCAAAATGCTTTGACTTTAGCGATTTCTTTGATGTCGTGAAACTTAAAATCTTCTTTTTCTATCTTATTTTCGACATCTTCCTTATCCAATTTGCGGTCGTAAACAGCAAAAAACAGGAACGCCACCAATCCTAAGCAGAGAAGTAGTATCGACAGCAACACAGGAGCCGCAATGTCTTTCGTCAAATTGACCAACGGCACGGGAGTAAACATCGCCAAAGCTGTTCCAATACGTCCCACAGACGTGTTAAGGCCTATTGCCAAAGCCATTTCCTTGCCTTTAAACCAGCGTACAACGGCTTTGTTGGCAGAAATCCCAAACATTTCGCAACCAACTCCGAACGTGGCAAATCCCAAACCCGCCACAAGTGCCGACTTTTTGAGTTCCCATTGCCAAAATCCCAAGTTTACGTTCGTCAATTCGCTGCCCACATGCCCTGAAATTGCCCAATACTTGATTCCGGCACCGCACAACATGATGATAATGGCCAAAACGCCGGTGAATTTCACCCCCATTTTGTCCAATATCATACCACTGAAAACCAGCATCAGCAGAAAGACGTTGAACCAGCCATAAGCGCCTGTGAAAAAGCCGTAATCTGTTGCTGTCCAATCACGTGCGATTTCCAAACGCGTTTCCAACGGTGCCATAGCATCCGTCAAATAATAACAGCAAAGCATCGTCAGCGACACTAATGCCAAAACTAACCAGCGAACGCCTTTCGCGTCGCGCAAAGAACTTGTTGTTTTCATATTAATTATTAATTATGAATTATTTTGTGAGGATTCCTGCCTGCGCGGGAATGACAATCCAATGTTGCCAGTGCATCCGCAACGACGAATGTACTTCCGCCGACAAAGATAATATCTTTTTCTGACGCCGCCAAACTTGCTGCCCCAAGCGCCTCTGGCACAGATGAATAAGGATTTCCAATCAAGCCAAATTTGGACGCTTGTTTTGCCAATAAGTCAGCAGACAAAGCTCTTGGAATAGATGCTTGTGTGAAATAATAAATCGCCTCTTTCGGGAGGAGTGCCAGCACAGCCGAAACATCTTTGTCGTTGACCATACCGAAAACGATGTGCAGTTTTTCTGCTTTTAGGGCTTGCAGTTGGCGCACATTGTATTGCATCCCACCCACATTGTGGCCTGTATCGAAAATTATGGTTGGATTTTTTTGGATGATTTGCCAACGTCCCATCAAGCCTGTGTTTTCAATCACGCGACTGAAACCGGCGTATACAGCTTTGTCGGGGATAGTAAAATGGTATTGGGGATTGCGGGTCAAGCCCGCAATGACGCAAAGTGCGCACAAGACGGTTGTCGTATTTTTTTCTTGGGCGTAGCCTTTGAGTTCGTTCACGAGGTTGGGATATTCGGAATCGTCATTGCGGGCTTGACCCGCAATCTCCTCAGCAAACGTGATTCCTTTTTCAGAGGATTGCGGGTCAAGCCCGCAATGACGGGCGGCATCCATGAAAACTTGTTTGACTGCGGGATTATCCGCTTCGCCGATTACGACCGGCACGTCGGGTTTGATGATGCCGGCTTTTTCGCGGGCGATGGCTTCCACGGTGTTGCCCAAGAGATTGGTGTGGTCGAGGCTGATGTTGGTGATGATACTGAGCACGGGCGTGATGACGTTCGTACAGTCCAATCGTCCGCCAAGTCCCACCTCAATCACGGCTACATCTACTTGCTTTTCAGCGAAATAGGCGAATGCCATGCCGGTGGTCAGTTCGAAAAAGGAGGGCCGGATTGACTCAAAAAATACTTTTTCTTTTGCTACAAAATCCACGACAAACGCCTTGCTCACAGGTTGTCCATTGACACGGATACGTTCCCGAAAATCCAGCAAATGCGGCGACGTGTAAAGCCCCACTTTATAACCCGCTTCTTGCAACACAGAAGCCAAAAGATGCGACACAGAGCCTTTGCCGTTGGTTCCAGCCACGTGAATGGTTTTATATTTCGTGTGAGGATACCCCAGATGCGCATCAATCGCATAAGAGTTTTCCATGCCTTCCTTGTAGGCAGTGCTGCCCACTTGTTGAAACATTGGAGCGAAAGCGTAGAGATAGTCGATTGTTTGTTGGTAAGCAACTGTTGCGCTTTTCAATGCTATGTCGTGTTCGTGTAATTGTTCGATGTTCATAATTAATAATTATTTATTTTCCCCTCATTCCGTTAGGAATGGTAGCTCGGTAGAAAATAGCATTACCTCTCCACACACAGTATCCCGTAGGGATGCAACATTACAATTCCATCTGTTTAAAAATATATTTCTCATCATATTCTATCCCAAAATCTGTTAATATCTTTTCGTATTCATCTAAATTTGTGTATAGGTATTTGCCATTTTTATATGTGTGCGTTTGCATACCTACGGCATGCAGGGTGTATAAGGATTGTTTCCGTTTCTACCGAACTATAATCCCTGACGGGATTGGGTTGTGTGGCGTAATTGAGAACTTTCTCTTTTTTGCCGAAATTGAGTGAGTATTTTTGTTTCTTCATAGTACTAACCGTTATATGTATTAATCCGTCAATATCCCCTAAATCTATAAAAGCACCATTAATTTGTGACATTTTTAACAATACCTTCAAGCACTTGTCCTTTTTCTAATTTGGAAATAATTTCGTTTTTTTATTCTCTAATTTTTCTTCTATCAAAACTTTATGAGATATTACAATGTTTTCAAACTCTTTATTTATTTTAATAACTTTAAATTCTATTGTTTTACCAATAAGGGCATCATAATCACGAATTGGATTAACATCAATTTGACTTCCTGGTAAAAAGGCATCACTTCCCAAAATATCGACAATCAAACCTCCTTTTGTTCTATGTTTTATCAAACCACTAACAATTTCCTGTTTTTCAAATAAATCTTGAATTTGATTCCAATCGTAGCGGAATTTTCTATCCACAAGAACTGCCTTTAAATTATCTATTTTTTTTGTGTTTTCTAATTGGAATTGAATAAGTTGGTTTATTCTATTTTCATAAACAGAATCTATATCAATTTCATATTTAGAAATTTTAACAGGAATAAAAAGATAGGTTGATATATGTTTCACAAAAAAATTATCATCAACTTTTTTTAGGTAGCCAACTAATATGAGTTTCTCTTCTGCTTCATTTACTAACAATTGTCTTTGAGCATTGCCTAAATATTCAATATCGTATGCTTCTTTTTTATCGTCTACATATTTTAATTTAAAATTAACTTCATCTCCTATATTGTATTTTGTTTTTATTTTCTGTTTTATTTTTTTTCTTCTTAACTCTATGTTTTTCGCCTTTATATCTCCCGTATCTATAAAAAAGTAATATGAATTGTTATCACACTCAATAAAACCAAAATGCTTTTGAATATGATAAAAAGAAACAACACCATTATATATTTGATTTTCCATATCTATATCATTAAAAATTTATTTTTATACTTAAACTCCAAACTCTCATCTACCTCCGCCATTCCATCTTTCAATAAATGCGCAATAACAAAAGTCTTATTTTCCAAATAAAGATAAGCCATCAAATTATTATCTCGGTCGTGTTTACATTCATCATATTTCAGAAAAACCTTTTTCCCTCGCAATTTATCTTTTAAATATTCCGTCGCTTGTCCATTGATTTTCGGGGTTTGTTTAATACCGATTAATCGGATAATCAAATCATTGTTTAGTCTTATCAATTCGGGGCTGATAATTTCTTTGACCGAAAAATATTCTTCACGCTTGTCTGTGCTGTCGGCATCTAATTTTGAGCCATATTGTATTTTCTTGACATCAATTTTCTTGTCTAATTTATGTGTGTCAACAAATTGATAGGGCAGTTCGCTGATTAAACATTCCAAGTTTTGAAAACTTGGAATGTTTTGTGTCAAGACATTTATTTCTACCTTATTAAAAGCATCATCGCTGCCGATTTTTTCTTTGATAACCAGAATAAATTCGGGATTGATTTCGTATCCGATTGAATTGCGATTTAAGTTGCGTGCCGCTAATGCAGTTGTACCGCTACCCATAAAGGGGTCTAAAACCGTTTCTTCAGGGAAGGAAAACATTTTGATTAGGCGGTGCGGCAATTCTTCGGGAAACATTGCCAAATGTTGGTCTTGCTTTGCACCTTGACAATACCAATGTCCGTTAAAATAGGTATTCCATTCTTCGTTGGTCATGGCAGCATTGGCTTTTTGTTCTTGTGTGGGTTTCATCGTAGTCGCCTTTTGCCAAATGATTTGTCTCATAAAATCCAAACCGATGGTTTCACAAAAACGGATAATTCCGGAATGAATAGGAATGAGTTTATAGCGTCCATAATAGACAGAACGCGCAAATTGGTCGCCAATATTGATACACAAGCGACAACCGTCATGCAAAACGTGATTACATTCCGACCAAACCAAATTCAAGTTGTTGATATAACTTTCATAACTATCGTGAAAGCCTATTTGGTTGTCACTTCCGTAATCTTTCAGTTGCCAATAGGGCGGAGAAGTTACTATCAAATGTACACTCTTGTCTTTGATCTCGCTCATTTGGCGACTGTCGTCATTGATTATTTTATGTGTTGTTTTGTTGAGCATTTTTAATTAAGTAGGTCGGCGGCGTTACCGCCGCTTTCCCCTTTAAGAACTGTACGTGCGCCTTTCACCGCATACAGCTCAGGTGATTACAAAGTTTAATATCACTCTCATTAAACCGGAGCAACCCCATC
>BNTP01000059.1 GCA_025996695.1 Bacteroidia bacterium
ATTAAAATTCATGGCTCAAAGAGGAAAAATAGATGCAATGCACATTGCATCCGGGTATGCTACCATGCGGGTATCGGGTTTTAGAAAAACCTTATCTCCAATTTTTATCCTACCTTCTTTGAAACAAAACTCGACAACAAGCTTTTTGCATTAATCCGAGGGGCTGCCACTTGCCATGAACATTGCAAAGATACGTCATTCTTTTTTATGTAAATTTTTTTATAGAAACTCGACAGGACGGCGGCGCTTTTTTAAGGTCGGGGGAAAGGCAGCGGCGGCGGAGCCGCCGCTGCCTTTCCCCCGACCCCCACGACAAGGTCGTCTTGTCGACCGAAGCAAAGCGGGCGTTAGACCGCTTTGCGGAGCGGAGACACCTCATGCTGACACGCCTTTCTATGGTGTTGCGTTGGCCAACACGTCTTTCCTGCACGAACATCACATATCTGCATGCCGGAGGCATGCACAGCTCGGTAGAATACCATCGCCTCGCCACCTCGCGGCATGCCGTTGGTATGCAACCCCATTCGCCAATGGCCGCATACCTGCCGTATGCGGGGCGCGTGAGGCTTGGCCGTTTCTACCGAGCGATGCAATCCTAGCGGATTGCCCGGGCAAAACAATGAATAATGAACAATAAACAATTAAAAATTAAGATGATGAAACACCCATATCTACATTATGACACACACGGCGATAATTCTCTGTCCCTATGCGGGACAAGGCTCCGTTTGCAAATATAGCACCTCAAAAAAAGATTTAGCCCCAATATTCATTGTGTTTTATGCCATAAGTGGTTATCATTGTTAGATAGCTGATGCGGCAATTCGTGCCAAATCTTCCGGCGTATCAATGCCCACCGTTTCTTCGTGAGTGATGCCAACTTGAATCGTGTAGCCATTTTCGAGCCAGCGCAGCTGTTCGAGCGATTCTGCCAGCTCCAACGGCGATTGCGGCAATGCCGTGATGGCTTTCAGGACGTCGGGGCGATAGGCATACAGCCCGATGTGTTTATAATAGGTATGATTTTTTGTGTAGTCGTGGCCATCTGCTCCACGCAAAAACGGGATAATGGAGCGACTGAAATACATCGCTTGCTGCTTGGCATTCAACACCACTTTGGGTGAATTGACATTGGCAAGCGCCTCGTAAGTGTCTGTTGGCAAAAACGGTTTGACTAAGGTGGCGATTTGCGTATCGGGCGTTTGAAAACAGTCTTTAATCAACTGTATTTGAGTGGGTTTGATAAACGGCTCGTCGCCCTGAATATTGATCACTACATCATACGCCTTTTCTAGTTTGGTGTAGGCCTCAAAACAGCGGTCGGTGCCGCTTCGGTGGTCGGAAGAAGTCATTACGACCTTCCCGCCAAACGCTTCAACGGCTTTGAAAATGCGGTCGTCGTCCGTAGCCACGACGGCATCGTCCAAAACGCCAACTACCTGTTCATAAACCCGCTGAATCATCGGTTTCCCGCCAATATCTGCCAACGGCTTCCCCGGAAAGCGGGTAGACGCATACCGCGCAGGAATAATCCCCACAAACCTCAAAGCCTCACTCATAATTCATAATTCATAATTCATAATTGTTTTCAGCGCATGCAGGTCTTTGATTTTTTTCTTTTCGCCCACTAACCACAGAATATCGCCCACCTCAAATATCAAATCCAAACCCGGATTCATGATAGACCAGCCTTCACGCTCCACACCAACCAGCATGCAATCGTATTTATCCTGCATGTGCGCGGTCAGGACGTTTTTCCCAATCAGAGCCGAATCTGCTTCCAATTCTATTTGTCGAATTTGCACCGCGGGGTAATTTTGTTCTTCGTGGTCGATATATTTCACCCGCTTATCTTCGATACGCGTCTGGAATTGTTCCATTTGCTTGTCGGTTCCCAACACAATCAGGTGGTCGTTGGGATAAATGCGCTCATCGCCGTTCGGAATGTTGATTCGCACGCCATTGCGCATAATCGTAACCACATTCACACCAAAATATTGCCGAAATTGCAATTGCTTCAAATTTTGTCCGACAATAGAATAATGGGGCTGAATCACAAAGTCGGAAAGGTGCAAATCGCGTTGCAACACATGCTTCACAAAACCCTTTGGGATAAGTGCTTTTGACTCTTCGTATTTTTCTTTTTCGTTGAAATTTTCGTGAAACCGTTCGTGAAGATGTTGGCTTGATTTTTTCAATCGACGCGAGGTCATAAATAGAATGACGAGCACCATGCCAACAGAAAATCCAAACAATAAACCAAGGTTAAACAAGCTATGCAAAATATACATAATCAGCCCTACAGACATCAAGATACGGAATACAATCGTAAAAATAAGTGGCCCGCGATTGGCTTTATTGTGCTCCCAAAGTTGTAAAAACTCCTTGGAGTGGTCTTTATTGATGACAATAACAAGCAAAAATGGCGAAATCAGTGCTATCGTCACAATTGCCCCCACAATATCGGCTTGCATGGCGGGTAAGTATTTATGCAGCACTGGAATACCAAGCGTAAACGAGAAATACACAATCACAATACAGATAAAATAGTACATCATCACGGAGGTGATCATGCCCCCCAAGAAGCGTTTCCACAGATTTTCTTCGTTCACAATCGGCGCACCGGTAATCCCTGAGGAATTTCGATTGAGCCAATTGAGCCAATTTTTCGGCAATCCACGCTCCAACAAAACATAAGCAGAATTTGAAGACTTCATCACATAAGGCGTCACGAAAATTGTAACAATCGAAGCCCCCACAATCGTCTGATATAGAGCGCCTTCAATCACACCTAAACTCAGCCCGAGATTGCCGATGATAAAGGAAAATTCGCCGATTTGTGTCAATGAAAAACCGGACGAAACAGCAGTTTTCAAATCTTGTCCCGACAGCAGCACGCCTCCGGTCGCGAAAAGCATCTGACCGACAATCACGACCACACTGATGACTAAAATCGGCACAATATTCATGCCAAGAGCCGGCAACGACACCATCATCCCTACCGACACAAAAAATATCGCCCCAAAAAAGTTTTTGATAGGTAAAATAAGTTTTTCAATCCGTTCGGCATCCAGCGTTTCCGCTAAAATGGAACCCATGATAAACGCTCCCAATGCATCCGAAAAACCCGCTTGTGTGGCCAAATAAACCATGCCCAAACACATCCCCAGCGATACAATCAATAGTGTTTCATCATTAAGAAACCGTTTCATTTTGCGTAAAAAAGTCGGAAGCAGATACGTCCCAAGTAAAAACCAGAACAGCAGGAATGCCAACAATTTGAACAGGCTAAACAGCAAGTCCTGCCCCACCCCAACGCTCTGACTGACAGCCACCGTCGAGAGCAAAACCATCAGCAACACCGCCACCAAATCCTCGATAATCAGGATGCCTAACACAATCGACGCAAAACTTTTGTTCGTTAAATTCAATTCTTCAAACACTTTGAGGATAATCATGGTGGACGACATGCAAATCATCGCACCCAAAAACAGGCTCGTCATGGTTGACCAACCGAAGCATTGCCCCGTGATATAGCCCAAGCCAATCATCGAAATCACAATAAAAATCGTCGACACGAAAGCCGTAGGCCCCACCTGCATCAATTTTTTAAAACTAAATTCGAGCCCCAGCCCAAACAAAAGAAAAATAATCCCGATGTCTGCCCAAATCTCAATGTGTTCAAACTGCGGCAATTCCTTCGTGATAAAAAACGACATCACAATTCCGGCAACAATATAAGCCAGCACCACCGGCTGTTTGAGCCACTTAAAAAGCAATGAAAAACTGCCCGCTAACACGAGTATTAACGCTAAATCAATTATTAGTGGTGAGAGCTCTTCCATATATTTTTATTTTGGCGCAAAGATAAAAAAAAAAATCTATATTCGCAACCGGTTATGATAAAAAAACGCGCATCAAAATCACGCGGTTTATATTGTAGCGTTGCAGCATCGACTGCAATGTTTTTACCGGCAAGTGCAACACCCGCGACTCTGTTGGATTTTCGGTATATTTGCCTTTATCAATTAAATCGGGTGTCATGCCACGATACCAAAGCGGACCGCCGCCGGCTTTATCTCCGCCAAATAAAAAAGTGTCCCTGCCTTTCTTTTTTAACATATCTCGGCTCATGATGGCGTTGACCGTGTCGATAGCATACTGTCGGTCGTGAAATTCCTGATTTAGTCCGCCATGAACAAATAAATCTTTGCCTACAATTTGTATGGCATTGCAGGCTTGCAGCCAGCGACCTAATTCCGTATTAACATTATACGCTTTGACACCAAATTTATCCTTGTCGCCAAAATACTTCGCGGCAAAATCTTTGTATTTGGTTTCTATGGAACTCTCGCCGCAAACTTAAGGTAGGTATGCGACTATATCAACTATTCTTGCACTAACTGCTTAATCTCTTTCACCCAAATATCGTAGCCTTTATTGTTCACGTGTAAACCGTCCGTAGTAAGCGCTTTACGCAACTGAGAAGTGCCCGGCTCGGTGAAGTGCGGAAACAAATCGACAAAGGTGATGCCTTTGGATGCTGCCATGGTTTTCAAACGAGCATTGAGGAGCGGAAAAATATCCGTTTTGCCGGTCAAGTTTTTGTAACGGTTAAACGACTCATTGATAGGCAGCGAGCCTTGCAACACTAATTTCGTTTCGGGCGATTCTTTTTGTATCTTGTCCACAACGAGGGTTACTAAACTCACAATGCTATCCACGCTCAAACCGTGTGACACATCGTTTGCTCCCGTTTGCAGGAATATTTTCTTAGGTTTTCCCGGCAATATCTGATACAAACGGTCGTAGATTCCCATAGCTTCGTCGCCGGAAATACCGCGATTGACAATGTTTTTTTGCCCAAAATACTGCTCCCATTTTCCGCCCTCAGTCAGGCTGTTTCCTAAGAAAACGATGTCGTTCGGAGTTATAGACGGCTCTTTCCGGAAGTGTTCAACCCGTTCGTAGTAGCGAGGGAAATACACGCGTGCAGGAGGTGCAATTGATGCCGCCACGGCATTGGCAACTATCGCCCGCAGGCGCACCACGCCGCCCACATCGTTGGGATGCACGCGATTTATCAACAAGATAACCGCCACTTCGTTGTCGGGGTCAATGATGACAGACGTGCCGGTATAGCCCGTGTGACCAAATGTGTTTTTGCCAAACAAATCGCCGTTGTTGGACGCGTAGTCGGAATGGACATCCCAACCCAACGAACGTCCAAACTCGCGAACTCCATTGGGAACGGTGCGCATGGCTTTCACGGTCAATGGACTCAAAATGCGTTTGCCGTTATATTCGCCGTTATTCAACAAGGCAGCAGCTAAAATCGCTACATCATTGGCGTCGGAAAACACCCCTGCATTGCCGGATATGCCACCATTCATCACGCGTGCCAACGGGTCGTGAACCACGCCACGCAACACGCTGCCGTCTTTTTGCTTTTCGGTAGGTGCCACCCGCGCCAATGTTTCGCCGGTCGGTTGATAATCGGTATGCGTCATCCCTAATACATCAAAAATATTCGTTTTCGCATAGTCGCGCAGATTTTGTCCGCTGATAATTTCAACAATTCGTTGCAACGTAATAAAATTCAGGCAACTGTATTGAAAATCCGTTGTGGGCTTAAAATCTCGTTTGACGGTTGCGATATGTGCAATCAAGGAATCGGGGTTAGGCGCACCGTATTTCTGTTGTAAAACATCGACCGGCGCATACGGCGGCAATCCGGAGGTGTGGGTCAGCAAATCAACAATCCGAATATGTTTTTTTCGTTTGGTAATCGTATCTGTCCAAGGTTGAAATTCAGGGATATACAACGACACATTGTCCAACAAACGGAGCTTGCCACGCTCTATCTGTTGCATCACAGCAATAGCGGTAGACATCGATTTGCTAACCGAAGCCATGTCAAAAACGGTGTTCTCATCCATTGGAACGGTCTTCGGATACACCTCTTTATTGCCGTAGGCTTTCAGATACGCCATTTTATTTTTATGCACCACCGCCAACACGGCACCCGGCAGCCCGTCATTTTCAATCGCTTGCAAAATAGCCGAATCGGCATATTGCAAATGGCGGGAATCAAGCCCTACTAACTCCGGCACTACACGCTCCAAAGGCTGTGCCACTACTTGCACGCTAAATAACAACCCTAACACGGCAAACGTTATTCCCGCACAGGCGGAATTTCGAGCTTGCGAGAATCGACCCTGTTCAATTCCAAACATTTTTTTCATCTGCTTTTTATTTATCTTTCAATTATTTGCATTTATCTGCATAATCTTCAAGTAACTTGATTAATCCGTCTTTTGTCTCGAGTTGATAATCTTCGTTATTCAGCTCAGGGCAACCCACATATTCATCTAATTCCTTTTGCATTGTTTCCGGTTTTTTCTTCACGAACACACCGTCTTCGCTGAACAATTTTACCTTATCCTGATTTGCCATTTTCAATAAAAATACATTGTAATTGACTGAATACAATACCATATTACCGGCTTTTTCAGCAACCACTTCATACAATTTTGCACCATCGAGGGCTTCTATACCGGGGAAACCAACAAATTTTCTGTCGCCGGCAACTACTGTAATGCGGTCTTTTGCATTATAGGTTTTAGTTTTATCTTCAGAAATTTTCAGTTTTGCAGATCCGCCATAATTGGTTAAGTCAAGCATTAAACCGCCGCTTTGGATCATTGGCTCAAATTCTATGCTTACCAGACCTTCGATTTTATCGCCGTTTTTGTCAATTACATACCCTTGAACCTCATATAGATTTTTGGATTTTTCTTTTGCCATTTCTTTTACCGACAATTCATCAAATTTATAGCCGGCATAATACAATTTTTTAAGCAAACGATCGGCTACGTCATCTGTAACACTTGCTTTTTTACTGTCAAAAATAGCAAAATAAGATAATTTTTGTCCGTCGAAAGTAGTCAATGTATATTTTTCGATTACCGGTGTAGTAATGCGGCTAAGATTGGTAGTGGAGGCAGAAGGATATGCAATATTCGTGCTACCTATCAAATCGCCGTTCTTATCCAATATAACATATTGCATTTCTGATGTTTTTGTATTGTTTCGCAGACCAAAAAGACCTATCTTATCGCTCCCTTTCATAACAGACCCGTTGGAATAAATTTTTATATTAGCTGCGGCCAGCAACGCATCTTCCTTGTTCATTTCATCACGCATCGATTTCATCTGCTCGTCTATGGCAGATGTGATGCTGCGGTCGGAAGTTTGAAAATAGTCATTAACTTTCTCCAAATCAACGCCCTGAGGGGTAATCAAATTGGCGCCACAATTGAGCACATAATCGCACATTAATTTTTCGCTACTGAGTGTAAATGAAACTTTTATATCTTTTGTCAAAAATTCCTTTACGTTCCCGTTGGGTGCAGTTAGCATCAAAATTTGGTCGGCCAACGGATTGCCTTCGGGTGTTTTGCCGGACAAGCCAGCGTTAAAAAGAACCGTTCCGTTCAAATCGCTGAAAATGTATCCGGCATTCATGCCACCATTCGCTTTTTCCATCTTGGCAACGGACGTGCCATCGAACTGGATTTCTCCTTTTTTAATCTTTACTTTTTGTGCTGATGCGGTAAAAGCGCATAACACCATCGCTACCATTAATACTGTGCTTTTCATCTGTTTATATTTTTATTTAGTTGATATTCAGCAATGTATAAAAACACTAATCTACATTTTGCTTATCTGTTCGAACTGAAACGCTACGCCGAACAAGAGTAAATTTTTCATGATTCATTATTTTTCGACAAAGTTACGCAAAAAATCTGAAAATACAATAATTTTGTTTTTCATTTTATTTCTTTTTTATAGATGTCAATTCAAATAGATGAGCAGGCGCATATCTAGCTGTTGGATTAGAAGGAAAAGGTTTAATGCAGTTAGTAATATTTCCGCTTATAAGTACCTCAAGCCCGTCAATTTGATAGTTTTGTGGAATTTCACTACATGGAAATATATAATAAGAAGCCCAAACAGACTTATTAAGGATAGCAAGTCCTATAGAGTCTGTCCCATTTCCAAATTCAAAATAGCTTTTTACTACATGCGCAGGCTCGTCTTTCAACACTTTGATGATTTGTTTTTCTTCACATTCGCAGGTAACTGTTTCATCAATAGGAGTTTCATCGTTGTTGCTATTACAACCGCCCCAAGAAAGAGCAGTCACACACAATGCAATTAAAATAAATTTTATCCTTTTCATATTTATTTTACTTTTTCATACAAATTTATTTATAATTTGATAATCGAATTAATATTCGCTGTGAATGTTATTGTACTTGTATGCAACTCTTGAGCGTGTCGCCTAAAAGTAAACAAATAGGTATTACCTTCTTTCAAACTTGTTATGTCGTAATTGACAATGACAGGACATATACAATTTGCACTGTTTCCATAATCAAGCACGTCAATCACAACACCTTCTGTTGTAGGCTCCATCTTTACAGCGCAACTGTCCATTGCACAATTAAACAACTGTTTGTGTTCAAAACGAAGGGTTGAATCATTGGCGGCATAATATTTTATATACTCCTCCAGCACCAGCTCATTTTTACAAGACGAATAACTTATATCCGAAATCAAGGGAGCCTGATTGTTTTTTGTTATTTCTTTTTTATAAGTAAAAAAACGCATAATTGGATATATATCTTCAACCACACCTTTAACATGTTCTAACGTAAGCTCATCATAAGTTTTGTTAAACTTATAATCATACACATGCATCTGTGTATCTTCATCAAAATTTTCTCCATCAAAATAATAATAATGGTACAATGACTTTGAATCAATTTTATATTGCACGCTTAGCCCCGGTTGCTCTACTATAACGCCACTGTTGTAATATTTGATTTTATCATCTTCTCGATATTCAACATAGTTATCCGATTCAATGGGATGCATATCATTTTCTGAAGCTCCTTCGGCAATCAATTTCCATTTTCCAACAATGTGACTTTTGTAAGTTTCAAGGTCAACAACTGACTCGCTATCATAAGGTTTAAACAATAAATAATTTTGTTTCTTGTAATACAATCTCAACTCGTTGTCAGTAACAGAAAAAGATTGGATTTCAGTGAGGTTGTCAATATAAAGAGATTCACTATCTTCGTATTTGCTTAATATTTTTGTTACCATCGTAGGTGTTATTCGAATAGTTGACAACCCCAATTCGTAAGTTCCAGTAAAGGAATTTGCGAATGCTTTTCCATCAAATGTTTTATCTGTATTGAAATATATCCGAAAGCAATCATCACAAGTTTCCGATTCAGGCAATGGCAATGTAACACTACCGGTAGCCTCATCTACAAAAGCTATTAACTGCCATCTAATTCCTTGCAAAGCAGGGTTTGAAATTTCAAGGTCAACAACAGACTCTCTATCACAACTACTTCCCATAAAAAAGCAACACAAAACAAATGCTGCAAAGAATAATTTTATTTTTTTCATGATTTTACTGTTTTTGGGATTCCAACAACTCAATTTTGCTTCTTAATTCCTGCATCGTATTATTCTGTTGAATCAAATACAATGTCAATTCTTCTACTTTCTGCAGCAGCTTTGTTTGCATTTCGCCCAAATTAACGCCTTCTTTTTGCACCTCTGACGCAGAAGGGATTTCCGGCAAATGCTTGTTTTCTTGAATAAAACTATTCACTTCCGATAAGGGACGCAACTTGTAATCTTCGTTGAAAACAAAATCTGCCCAACCGGTATTATCAACTTTAACCTCTTTGGCATGAATAATGCCATTCACATCTAATTTGTTCGTTGGATCTGCTTTTCCAATACCCACATTGCCCTGCTTAATTGTCATGTATGTTGAATTTCCTGTTCCCCACGACTGAATATTATCATAAGGATCTCTTTCCCACCAGGTTCTAGTATTCACACCGGGAGTCTGATACGACCCATCTATCGATATTCCATCGTGCAACCGACTTGTGAACCAATTATTACCGGCTTCATCACGCAATAACCATAAATTATGTACAAAACTGCTTGTTGCATTACCGTTGGCATTAATTCCACAACTAAAATTCAAAGTACGTATGTCAATATAGTCGCCTTTCTGACTTCCTAAGGGCTGTTTTTGCTGAATATAAAGTCTTCCGAAGACATCCAATCCTGCTTGCCTAAACTTGCCCACAGTGGTTCCATTATTAACATCAAATGTTATAAAACCGACAGAATCAGTCGCACCTCGATAAAAATTTATGGCAGTATTCATCTTATTGTAGAATTTATGCTCAATAGAAAACATTTTGGAATTTGCGGGTTGAGTATTGTAAGATTTCACTCCCAAATATGATTCCCCACCTTCAGATAAGCGCGCCAATATAGTCTTAGTTTCATTGACCGTTTTATCTGCAATATCCAATCTGGCAGCCGGTGTATTGGTGCCAATCCCCACTTTTGTGGTGTTTGGATTGCTGTACAAGACACCTGTAGCAGATGTCCAACTTTGTGAATACACAGCTGTCAGACAGCCGAAAAGTAAAATCAAAACTAATGAAATTTTTTTCATGATTCTTTTAAATTAAAATTTATATTATACACTCTATTTATTATTCAATCTCAAAATCCCCATAAAGCACACCTCCGGTTGCTTTGGAAATATAAATCGTATAAAATCCGGCTTCCAAACCGGTAATGTCGATCAGCAATTGACCGCCGGCACTCGGATTAACGATTTCGGAATAAACCACAGCCTCTTGCTCATCTTTTATTGCAATCGTGACAGTACTCAAAGTTTGCAAATAATCAACCGTAAGAAAAGAAGCGCTTTGCGTGACCACAAAAGGAATCAAAAGCGATCTATGAGTGCCGCTGTCCAATGAACCTGTTAAGTCAATTGGGACATTGCTTTGAGCTGACGCAGTAGAAGTTGAAAGTCCCATGAGCGC
>BNTP01000060.1 GCA_025996695.1 Bacteroidia bacterium
CATTGGGTACTTTTTGAATACGATGCCAAAAGCAATTACCTCTATTACAATCACGACGAGCAACGTCACGACGGGGGCGAAGGTGACACACACACCCTAAACTTGATTGTGACGGACGGTGCCGGAAACGAATCGCAATTTATCGGCGAATACCCAAGATCAACGCGTTAAAATCGCATAATATGGCTGAATTTTGATGCGTTCCCGCATGCGGTAGGTATGCGAACAATGAACAATGAACAATTAACAATTAACAATAAACAATAAATTAAAAATTAGAGTATAAACAAAAAAAAATAAAAAAGCATGAAAGCAAAAAACATTTTTTTTTGCCTGCTCGGCCTGGTGGCTTTGAGCAGCAGTTGCGCAACCGATTTGTATCCAAGCAAGCCATTGGCGGGCAGCGGGAGGGAGATTTTCTTCAAGACGTTCGCGGACAAGCAGCTGCGCGCAAGCGTAACCACCGGAGGGTCGATGACTTCGTTCACCACCTCGGCGTGGAGCCATCCTGACGCTGCGGTCAGTACCGCAGATCCTTACAACAGTTATGTGCTGAATGGTGTAACTGTAACACGCGGCGAAGATGGTAGCGCTACGAGTTGGGACTATTTCCCGAAAGCCAGCTGGCCGGCAAGAGATTCCGTCGATTTCTTCGCTTACTCGCCCGCGTCAAGTGTGAATGTGACGGTTGGTCTGAAACAGGCGCCTTCGGTCACGCTCCCTCCTGTCAGCGGTCCCGAGATTGAATACACCGTGCCGGGATGGGTCGGCGGCAGTCGTCCGATTGACCAGCAAGAGGATTTCATGGTTACAAAAAATGTGGATTTGACTTTTGCAAGCAGTCCTACGGTGCAATTGAATTTCAAACACGCCCTGTCGCGGATTGTGTTTAAGGCTCAAAATCAGAACAAAAACAAGACGTATGTGATTAAAGAATTGGCGTTGAGTAAATTGAAATCGAAGGGAACACTCAACATGTTGGATTCGGTACCGAATGGCGGTGCTACATTTGCGCATACTCCGGGAGCATACAACGTTTCTTGGAAAGCACAACACGATTCGGTTACTTACAAAGTGGATCTTGGGAGCACGAATGTGCTTGTGCCTTTCGGCACCGGCACTGCGAAAGAAGATTACACCGCGATCACCAATGCGAGTAACGGTTTGATGGTGCTGCCGCAAGAAACTGTGTTGGGAGCATTCACCGGCAGCACGCCGGAATATGGCACGGTAGCCGAAATAGCCGCTACTCCGGCGGATGCATCCTATTTGTACGCTACCATTGCCGAAGTAGATTATCTCACGAACGATACGGTGAACAGGCGTCAGGTAGTTTTCCGCCTGCACGACCCTGCGAACAAAGCGCAAGGCATCGTGTTTGAAGCCGGTCGGCAGTATACATTCTTGCTGACGCTGGGCTTGGATGGCGAAGAAATTGCGTTCTCTATTCCGGCGGTGAATGGTTTTAACACGGATGCGGTGGTATACGCGCCGTGGCTATGCGGCCACCCGATTAAAGGTTATACGACGGCGAATTATGGTAATCCGGGTTTAGAAAATCTTTGCTGGACAACACAAAATATTGCCGAAGGCAGTCCTTCATCTCAAAGTTACGACCCAGGTGGTGCGAATCGAACGGGTCGTGGGTGGTATTACACATGGTCGGAGGGTACTGCGGCTTGTCTAGAACTCGGGCCCGATTGGGCGATGCCTTCTGCATCCCAATGGAATCTGTTGTCGACGTATTTTGGTACCTTGCTCGGGGGTATTGGTACTAGCGGTTCGCCCGCCGCCCTAACGACGGCCTGGAACAACCCTGATGTGTACGGTGGTTTTGGTGAGGGATACACGTGGGTCAGCTGGGGTGCGGTTGTGACCTGGCGCACCGGTGATAATGCCTTTGCCTCTGCTAACATCATTGCCTCCGCCCCGAACATCTTATATGGTGGGGTTTACCCGGGCTTTGATGCTAATATGGCAAACGTTCGGTGCGTACGCAATATATAGGGTTGTGAACTGTGGGTTGCCGCGAAGCGGTCGATTTTTGCCTGACAAACAAGGCTCTGCCTTGCTGAGAGGAACGTCACGTCCATAACCGATAAGGATTTTCCGACGAAATCCCATTACTGTTTCCTAAGTAAAAAATTTTGCTTAACTTTGCAGGCGGTATGAAACGAGCATTTCTTTTGGTAGTAATCAGCGCGTTATTAGCGATTCCGTCGGCAGTAGCAAAACCTGCGGACGGCCAGTTTGTGCTCGTCATCGACGCCGGACACGGAGGGCACGACCCCGGTGCTATTGGCAAAAAAGGAAAGGAAAAAAATGTTACTCTTGCGGTGGTGCTTTTATTAGGCAAATATATTGGGGAACAGCATCCCGATGTAAAGATCGTCTATACGCGCTCTACGGATGTTTTTGTGGAATTGGACGAACGTGCCAACATTGCCAATCGCAACAAAGCAGATCTTTTCATGTCCATTCACACCAATGCGACTACTTCATCCGCAGCTCGCGGCTCAGAAGTTTACTCGTTTGGTGTGGCACGAACGAAGGAAAGTTTGGCTGTTACCAAACGCGAAAATGCCGTCATCCAATTAGAAGACAATTATAAGGAGCGTTACGACGGTTTTGATCCCAATTCGGCCGAATCCTACATCATTTTTGAGTTTATGCAAAATAAATTTGTGGAGCAAAGCATCCATTTTGCGACACAAGTCCAAGATAAAATCAAAAATTGCGTTTCATGGCAAGAACGCGGAGTGAAACAAGCCCAATTTTTGGTACTCCGAAAATCGGCAATGCCCCGCATATTAATCGAATTAGGATTCATTTCCAATCCGCAAGAAGAGGAAGTGTTGATAAGTGAAAGCGGGCAACAACAGTATGCCACTGCCATCGGCGAAGCTTTCACGCAATACAAAAACGAATACGACCGCAAAAATGGCAGAAAACCACGCGGCGTCGTCCCTATCCCTGTCGAAAAGCCGGAAAGTCTTATCGATTCCGGTCAGGATCAACGCCCCTCCGAAGATGACAATGATGTTCAATACCCCATAGACACGATGAATGGACGTGTCTATAAAATACAAATCCTGTCATCGCCAAAAAAATTGCCAACTAAATCACCGAAATTGAAAGGCTACAAAGTTGATTTTTATGTCGAAAAAGGGACATACAAATACACGGTAGGCGAAAGTGACGACAAGGAAGAAATTCAAAAAATTTACAAAACAGTTAAAAAACAATTTACAGACGCGTTTATTATCCTGTTTGAAAACGGCAGACGTGTCAAATAACAATAAAAATATGAAAAAAGGTATCAAAAAAGAAGTTGTCATAGGTGTAATTTCACTCGTCAGTTTGTTTTTGTTCTATTTTGGCGTCCAATATCTGAAGGGAATCAATATCTTCAAGCCCACCAATCACTATTTTGTGGCGATGTCAAACGTGGAGGGGTTGCAACCCTCTAATTCTATCTATATTGACGGCTACAAAGTGGGCGTCGTTCACCACATCGAGTTTTTGTATGGTAGCACCGACTCCAAAACCGTTCGCGTGCAAATCAATTTGAATAAGCAAGTGAGGTTGCAAGAGGGGACGTATGCCGAGCTAAAAGCCGGACTGACCTCCGGCTCCTACCTGAATTTGATTCTCAACAAAGACACGAACGAGTACTACAAAATCGGCGACACCCTCGATGGCGTTTCTAACGAGGGATTGATGGACAAGCTGCAAACAGACGTGATGCCGGAAATTGAAAAGATCTTGCCACGCTTGGATTCTATCCTGTTGGGCATTCAAACGTTGGTAAATCATCCCGCGTTGACGCAGTCATTAGACCATATAGAGGCGACTACTGCCAATTTGCAGCAATCGTCCGTGCAACTGAACGTGTTGCTCGCTCAACAAGTGCCGCCCATCTTGTCGAATCTCAAACAGGTGACGACTGACTTCGCCGTTCTCAGCAACAATTTGAAAGGCATTGACCTGCAACCCACGTTAAAAAAATTGGACCTTGCGGCGGGGAATATCGACAATCTGACCATGCAACTCAACCGAAGCGACAATTCACTCGGATTGTTGTTGCACGACCGAGCTTTGTACGACCATTTGGATTCAGCAGCAGCCAATGCGTCAAATCTTTTGGTAGACATCAAATTTCATCCCAAAAGGTATGTTCATTTTTCGGTATTTTAATTAGATTTTGTCTAAATAAGGATGCCGTAAAAATGGGCTGTGATACTAAGTGAACAAAATTAACAAACTTAGGTCGGTTCGTAAAGTCTTGATTATCAGGGATATAAAATGTTAAAAATGCTTATTTTCACTAACTTGCTGAATGACAACCGCTAACCTCTTTTTATTAAAATGCAAGTAAAAAAGCATTTTTTTATTCCAAATTTTATTGCGAACTTTGCAACCGTCTTAGAGAAAAAATGTAAAAAAAAAATACGATGAAGTCAAACGAAAATATATGGGAGCAGTGCTTGGAAATTGTCAGGGATAACGTCCCTGATAGTGTCTTTGGCACATGGTTTGCGCCCATTGTTCCCTGCAAATACGTGGGGAATGATTTCATCATTCAAGTGCCCACTCAATTTTTTTACGAATTTTTGGAAGAGCACTATGCCGACCTGATTTATCAGGCGTTGGCACGCGTTTCAGGCAATCCGGACATTCATTTGATTTATCGCGCAGGCGTCGACAGCTCTCACCGTAAGATAGGGACTGTAACATTCCCCAGTGATCATGTAACTACAAACGACAACCTGCTTACGGCCAAAAACCTCAATAAGTCGCCCAACGAATTGACGGACTCCAACCTCATCGCTTGGGATGCCCATTTGAATGCCCATCTGAATTTCAAAAACTATTTTGAAGGCATAAGCAATAAAGCTACCCGCGCTATCGCCCTTAAAGTGGCTCAAGAACCGGGGAAAGATTTCAATCCCTACCTCATATATGGTGCTTGTGGCGTTGGCAAAACCCATTTGTGCCATGCTATCGGCAATCAAATTCAGGAATTGCATCCCGATAAAAAAGTGTTGTATATCTCGGCACACCTTTTTCAAGTACAATTTTCTGACGCACGCCTCAAAAATACGAGCAACGATTTTGTGCATTTTTATCAAGGGGTGGACGTGCTAATTTTGGACGACATTCACGAATTAGCCAACAAAAAAGGAACACAAGATGCTTTTTTCCATATCTTTAATCACCTGTCGTTGAACGGAAAGCAGATTATTTTTACCGCCGACAAAGCTCCTGCCCAAATTGAAGGGTTGGAAGAGCGCTTGCTTAGCCGGTTGATTTCCGGTTTGACACTCGAACTTCAAAAGCCTGATTTAGAACTGCGCAAAAAGATTTTGTACAATAAAATAAAACAGGACGGTTTGACTATTTCCGACGATATCGTTGTTTACATCGCCGAAAATGTAACCGATCACGTCCGCAATCTGAAAGGCATTATCACTTCTCTTGTGGCTCAGTCATTGTTTTCTAAAATAGATTTGGAATTGGCGAAGCGCATCGTGGCTCAAACAAGCAATGTGCAGAAACAACAAGTTACATTAGAAAAAATTCAAGACGTAGTGAGTTCTTATTTTCAGGTAAATATCAACGACATCCATTCCAAATCGCGCAAACGCGAAATCGTTCAAGCACGTCAGGTTGCCATGTTTTTAGCAAAAAAACACACCGCCTATTCATACGCTCACATTGGCATCGTGATTGGCAAACGCGACCACGCCACAGTAACCCACGCCTGCAAAACCGTGCAAAACGACCTGACGACAGACAAAGGCTTCAAATCTACGATGCAAGAGATTGAAACGCGGTTGAAGAGCTAAATCACACTTTGGACTTTTTTCGCTATCCTGACAGCAATTTTCCTGATAATGCAACGTTTCAGCAAGGTGGCGTCGGTGATGTGATGACGCAAATTACTAATTTGAAAGATTATTCATTGCTATTCTTGATTTGATTGTAAATATTTATGGTTTTCTTCGGATCTTTGGATTTTTTAGGACTCTTGGCTGCATATTTTAGTTTCCACACATGATAAATGGGCATAATAAGTCCTGGAAGCAGCATCGAAGCAATTATCCCATTAGAACTTTCAAAAAGGAAAGCAACAAAACTTCCTATCATAGTAGCAATGCCCCCTACGACTAATACTTTCAACGTCAATGATGGAACTATCTGTTTTTGATATTCATCCAGGGCATCATACACGGAAATGAAATTCGGATATTTTTTACAAATAAAGCCTGTCAGAATATAAAAGGCTCCCATGCCTACTGCTGTTATACATAAACCAATCATACTATAAATTATTTTTAATTGTTACAAAAATTTCGTTACGTGAGGGGTGCACGACAAAAATCCCATAGGGCACTACCTTTACAATTTCTCATAAGCATGCCAACGATCAACCACCTCTCGCACATAATTCAACGTTTCCGTGGGGCGAAAATAACCTGATTTCACTATCGAATCGTTGTAAAATTGGGGGATATTCTTCCAGCTGAGGGCTTCTTCTACATTGCCGTCCCATATTTTGGGATCTTTGCCGTATTTTTTTGCCAAAGCTATGGCATCCCTGATGTGAGAGGAACCCGCGTTGTAGGCTGCCAAAATAAATTTGATGCGTTGTTCCTCGTTTTGTATTGACGAAAAAGACTTATCCAGCCGCTTGATGAAACGGGTTGCTGCCAAAATGTTGGGTTCCACTTCCTGTATTTGTTCTTGCGAAATGCCCATGGCTTTGGCGGTGCGTGGCATCAAACCCATCAAACCGGTGGCTCCTGCCCACGATTCCGCATTTGTGTGAAAATGTGACTCCTGATAGGCAATCGCGGCCAGCAGTCGCCAATCCCAATGAATGTCTTTCGCGTATTTTTGAAAAGCCGAATCATAAGGCGAAATATATCCTTTGCGGATACCTGATGTCGGGTTGTATTCATAAGTTATCAATTTGCTGCGCTCAAAATAGCGCTTGACAATAGCTTGATAACGCGGTGTGTTGGCATTCGCGGCAAACCAGTCATGGAGTGCAGCTGCTAAAAGTGGCTCCGTGTGGCGCACTGCCCATGATGCCCGTTGCGGGTGACTGACCTCCAATTTAATATTAATGTTGTTGAAATAGGTCTTATTCAGTTTCGCCAAATCGGCATCGCTCACAGTATACGGAATTTGCCCTTTGGACACCATTTCTATCAGATCTTCCGTCGAAATCGAATCCGCATCAATGGCATGAATCGCGATGCCGCCACCCAATTCTTCATTTAGATTCTTCAATCGCCGCTCATACTTACTGTCCTTCACGACCCAGATACTCTTGCCAATCAGCTCGGTGACATCGTGCATCAAGGTATCGCCTTTGTTTGCCCGCTGCACAAGCACCTGATGATTGATGACCTCGCGACCCGTATAAAGCAATGTTTTCTTGCCTTCATTTGTAATTGGAATGTTGCAGGCAATCAAATCGCCCGTGCCGTTAAGCAGCCGTTCGGTCAATTTATTTTCATTGGATACCGTTTGGATGTTCAGCGCAAGATTTTGACTTTCTGCAAAATCGCTCAAAAGTTCGTATTCATAGCCGCGCGGCTCGCCCCGATAAATAAAGTAAGACATTGAGCCTGACAGGGTCAAGACATTCAGGGTGTCACGCTGTTGAATCTGCGGATAATCCCAGTCCTCCAAAGCCTCTTTTTTGCTGCAAGCAGTCGTCCAAAGTATAGCCAACAGCAAGATAATCAAGCACTTAATGCGTTTTCTCATAATTTTGTTCCTTAATATTCGACGACAAAAGTAGTTAAATAATTTGAAATTCGGGTTAATTATTTCAAAAAACTCATAACTCATAACTCATAACTCATAACTATTGCGTATCTTTGCGCCCATAACAGTTAACTGCAAAAATATGTTTAGATTTGAACATCCAACCTACTTATATCTGTTGCTGCTACTGCCGGTGCTCGTAGTGGTGTTTTATTATGGCGTTTTTCTGCGCAGAAAAGCTTTGAAACGCTTTGGTGAAAAACGTTTGGTGCGCGAACTCATGCCTGATGCCGCTTCAAAAAAACGACATCTGAAATTTTGGTTACTCTTGGCTTGCATGGCATTGTTTGTGGTCGTCGTTGCCGGTCCGCAGTTTGGGTCGAAGTTGGAAACCGTCAAAAAGCAGGGCATCGAAGTGATGATTTGTTTGGACGTATCCAATTCTATGATGGCAGAAGACGTATCTCCCAACCGTCTAAGCAAGGCAAAGCAGCTCCTTGCACGTCTTGTGGACGACATGAACAACGATAAAGTTGGCTTGATTGTCTTTGCGGGCGACGCCTACGTCCAGTTGCCCATCACGTCGGACTATGTGTCGGCAAAAATGTTTTTCTCGTCGCTTAATCCATCCATGGTGCCCACACAAGGCACAGCAATTGGATCGGCTATTCGATTGGCGCTCAATTCGTTCACGCCCAGCGAAAGCTCCACAAAGACCATCATACTCATTACTGACGGCGAAAATCACGAGGACAATGCGGTGGAAATGGCACAAGCGGCAGCTGAAAAAGGCATCACGGTGAATGTGCTCGGCATCGGATCGCCGGAAGGTGCCCCCATCCAGACCCGCAACGGCTACATGAAAGACAATCAAGGCAACATGATACTCACCGTGCTCAACGAAAAGATGTGCGAAGAAATCGCGGTTGCCGGAAAAGGCCTATACGCCCGTGTGGACAATTCTAACGGGGCTGTCAAGGCCTTGCAAAAGGAGTTGGACAAAAAAAACAAATCCGAAGTCGAGAGCAAAGTCTACTCGTCTTTCGATGAAAAATACCAGCTGGTAGCAGCAATCCTGCTCATTCTGTTGGTAATAGAATTTTTCATTTTGGAACGTAGAAACAGGGTATTAAGCAAACTGAAATTATTTAAGCAATGAAAAAAACAACCACTTTTGTCCCGCAGGGGCGACACTTTATTAACCGTAGACTGAAGTCTACAGGTTGGCTGATTATATTTCTGATGTTCTTTAGCGTAAATGCTTTCGCTCAAAAACAAGTGCGAAAAGACTTACGTGCCGGAAATAAAGCCTATGAGCAAGAAAAATATACCGACGCAGAAATTGATTACCGTCGCGCGATTGAACACAATGCGCGTTCGTCGGAAGCTGCCTACAATTTGGGCAATGCGTTATTGCGCCAAGATAAGGCACAAGAAGCGGTAGAGCAATATCAAATCGCGATTAACAATGAACAGGCGGCCGCAAAACCCGGAAAAGACAACATCGCGATGGCATGGCACAACACGGGCAATGTCTTTTTGTCCACTGCGGTGTCAAAAAAAGACACTCCTCCCGACACGGAAGCATTGAAAAAAAGCATAGAGGCCTATAAAAATGCCCTGCGCAACAATCCCAAAGACGACGAAACACGTTACAACTTGGCTTTGGCACAACAATTGCTGAAGAATCAAGGCGGCGGTGGCGGCGGCGGAAAGGATGATCAAAAGAAAGACGATCAAAAGAAAGACGATCAGAAAAAGGATGATGAGAAAAAAGATGAACAAAAGCAAGATCAGCAAAAGCAAGACGAAAAGAAGGACGAAAAGCAGCAACCTCAAAACAACAATGAGATGAGCAAGCAAAGTGCTGACCAAATTTTGGACGCCATGATGCAAAACGAAAAAGAGACGCAAGAAAAAGTGAAAGAGCAGCAGATGAAGCAACAAAAGCAGCGCAAGACAGAAAAGAATTGGTGATTTTTTTTAACACCTTGTGTTTTTAGAAAATAAATGTACCTTTGCAAAGTGAATAAATATAAAAAATGATACAACGAATTTATATAGATACTTCGGTTGTTGGCGGATACTTTGATGAAGAATTTGCGGTTAATACCGTACCTTTTTTTGAATCTGTAAGACAAGGCGAGATGATTATTATTGTTTCCGATTTGCTCAACAAGGAACTAATAAAAGCCCCGGCTCATGTCAGAGCATTGTTAGAAACAATTCCCTCAGACTATATTGAGTACATGGCGCTGACCCCCGAAGCTAAATCATTGGCAAGTCAATACGTTGAAGCCAAGGTCGTGGGGAAAACAAGTCTTGATGATTGCCAACATATTGCTATGGCAACGATAGGTAAGGCGGACGTGCTGGTAAGTTGGAATTTTAAACACATTGTAAATCTTACCCGCATTAATGGGTATAATGGAATAAATATTTTGCTTGGACATAAAGCAATAGAAATAAGAACTCCTAAAGAAGTAATGAATTATGAAAACAAGTAAATTGCCCGAACCGGTAATCATTCCCGGTATCATGCAAACATTGAGAAACATCAAGGATCAAATAAGCCTTGATATTATGGATATGACCTTTGAAGAAGAGCAAGAATATCTTGCGTCGGTATAATCAAAGTGTCTTAAAAATTGATGGAAATCTTTTTATTCCTGACAAAATAACTTACAACGCTAAAAAAATAAACAAACATGCCTGAAATATCAAATTTTTACGGAAATGAATAATTGGAACAAGATAGAGCATAGGGAGTTGTTAGATAAAATAGAACCATTAAAATAATTATTATGGAACTTATTTGGATCATTGATGCAAAATATGTGAATGGCTATAAAATAGCACTCACATTTAATGATGGTGTGAAAAAAACAGTTGACTTAACACCACATCTTTACGGAGAGGTTTTTGAACCATTGAAAGACATCAATAACTTCAAAAACTTTTATCTTTCCGATTGGTCTGTCGAATGGGAAAATGGTGCCGATATGGCTCCGGAGTTTCTTTATTGTTTATAAACTATCAACCCTTTGGGGTAATATTTTGGATTAAAGTATGAAACGATTAACATTTTTTTTAACATTTTTTTTACTGATAATTGGGAATTGGTCCATGACCTCTGCCCAAGTGAGCTTCCAA
>BNTP01000061.1 GCA_025996695.1 Bacteroidia bacterium
ATACGGGAATAAATTCGCAATTGTCTTTGTATTTGTGGATGTAATACCAGATTGTGCCATGTGTTTTGAATAGTTTGTGGCCAATCTCATATTGGGTTAGTCCAATCCGATTCATTTCGTGGGCAGTAATCATTCTTGCAAAGACAAGATTTTGCTCTCGGCTGTTATCCTGCAATTCTTGTATGCTGATTCCAAAATGGTTTGTTACAGCGTTCAGGATTTCATTTATTTTTTCTATTTGTGTCATTTTTTGTTGTGTCATTTTTTGTTGTTCGATTTTGCATTTTTCACAGTAATACATATCTTCATCATCATCCATTCGTGCATCTTTTTTCCATACATTATCCATGCAATCGTAACAATAAGCGGCTTCGCTATTATCCTCACATCCTCCGCAATAGTGTTTTCTCTCAATGTCATAATAACATCCCTCTGAATAGCTATCATACATATCCTTGCACTCATCACACATGTATATGTTATCAGGAAATACAGGAAGATGTTCTTGTAAGTACCAAATTATCAAACTTGATTGTTCCGGTGTCAAGTTCAATGGTGTGCAGATCATGCCTTCAGGGATTTTTCCTTGTAAGAACTCGTGAAATTCTTGCATCCATTCAACATCTGTCCAATCTCGATTGTTATTGTTTTTCTGTAAATTAATTTCGTTATTCATAATTTTATATTTTACGTCCATTTTTACTTTTTCTGTTCAAAATTTGGGCATTTATTCGCCGAACCTCATCCTCTTTAGCACAAACACCAGCGGCATTTTTATTCCGGAGCTTTTGCTTTGATCCAGGTATTTCCAAAATTCGTTTCCGATCTGCCCGTAGTTCGATAGCAGGCACAATTCCTGCTGTTGCTTGCTGTTGGCACGCAGTTCTTTGGTCACAGCCTTTTTGAAACAGTCCCAATTTCGCGCTACGCCATCGTCCGGCGGTGAAAAATCATAAATATTGAAATTTCCACAACCAACCTCCAAGTTCCCCCCGATTTTTTCGGGGGGTAGGGGGGGATTTAATTTCATTTTATTTATTTTGTTTTCTTTTTGTTTGTGGCATAAATTGGAATTTACTAGGGGTTTCTCGGAAGAAACTATGGGTTTCTCGGAAGAAACTATGGGTTTCTCGGAAGAAACTAGACAAAAATCGCCAATTTCAAATTTTCTGCCGTGCAAATTTTGGATTGATGAATATCTTTCTTGTATTCCTTTTGATGTGAAAACACGTCTGTTTTCAAACATTTCAGCTGAAAATAAATCGACTGTTAAGCACGCGCGCATTACCTCTCGTATAAACACCTCATCATACCCCGTTAGTTCCGAAATAATGAAGGGCATCTCCTCATCCACACCAATGTAATACCCACTTTTGTAAATAAAACACAGCATGGCGATGTATACCGGTATCGCTTTCGCACCTTGCGACTTTATCAGTTTCCGAATTTTGATGTCGTTGAAAAAATCAACGTCCATCGGAAAGTATTCTAATCCTATTTTTTGCGGTCTTGCCATTTCTAAAACTACTTAATTTCTAAGAATTTTATACTAAATTTCGTTAAGTGAATAATAAGACACGTTTTCATCGGGTATAAACACTTCCATGATGTTCATCTCTTGCACCATTTTGAAAGTGTTGTAAATCTCTTCGTATTCGCTTCGACCATTTACGAGTTTGATTGCATCAATAGCATGTTCCAGCGAAGTTGCATGAATAAGTACATTGCGCGTACCGGCATTTCCGCTTTCGGAATCGTCATCATAAGCTTCGTAAATCTGACAACGGTACCATTTCACATGTTTGCTTCCTTTTTCATATTCTTCTCTGTCTTTTTCGTACATTTTGATTACTTTGTTGTAATCGAGAACGTTCACTTTGGATAGTTTGAAAGTGGCATCGATGTTTACTTCAAAGTATTCAGAGATAAATTTTTCGGCATCGGAAGGACTGTCTGCCGTGACAACGTAGCATCTTTTCTTTTGTTTGCCTGATTTCAAATGAACGGTAAGGATAGTTTCCCAAAGGTTCATGTGTTTTTCCTGACATCCCAAAATTGGGATGTTTGACACTTTAACGGTTTTTACGTTGTTGTCTTTGAGCGTTTGAATGTCAATCTCGGAGAGCAATACACCTTTGGCGATTAACGTTTCGGAGCGTTCAGCAGGAATAACTTCGCCCGTTGCTTCGTCGACGAAGTCCTCTGTAAAATACCTCAACTCGTTTTGCGTGAGATACCAACCTTTGGCATCTGCCACGTCTAATGTTCTTTTAATTAGTTCCATTTTTTTATAAATTTTTATGTAAATATTCTGTCCATTGTTCCGCCATCGCTTTTGCTATGCCTTTATGAAATTTACTCCGGGCATGACCGTCGGAATAGAGGGGCAATAAAATCGGCAGTTTTTTGCGCTGTGATTTCAAATTGTTGTCTAAAAATTGATGTGTAGGCACTACTTTCGTTCCTTTTTCAAAAAGCGTATCTTCCGAATAGGTCAGTTTAGGCAGATTTTTTAGCCACAAGCAAGTTTTCTTTTTGTATGGGTCGCCAAAGTAATACGGCTCAATAATCTGCGTGCATGGAATCAATCCTGAATGAATGTAGCTCATTGGATTTTCCAGACAAATGTGCTCAATTGGTGCGCTCCACAAGTCAAGGAAGAATTGGTATGCTTCGATTTTCTTTTGCATCCGCTCAATTGAGTAGCGTTCCTTGCCCGTGTATGCGTAAGATAGATACGTGCAAGGTGGGTGGCCAATCATCAAATCCAAAGACAAAGGAAAATCATCTGATAGTTGAAGTTCATCCGGCAAAATAAATTTTGTCAAAAAGTGAAAAACATCACCCTGATAATGCTTTCGGCTTACTTTTGTCTGCTCGCTTTCCGTTGGCAGTAAATCGCAACTCCAAGCATTCCATCCTGCATCCTCGAACGCATCACGAACAATTCCTGAGTACTCACATGCTACTAATACATTCATGCAATTTTTTTTACTAATTCAACATATAATTCATAATTTTTACCGGAAATATCACTATCTTTATACGCTTTTTTGACAAGTTCTTCTCCGGTACCGTAAAAACATCCTACAAGCCACATGTTGTTTGATTTTGTCCATGTAAAATATCTTCCCGACGACCAATTGTTTTTAAAAACAATAAAATCAGTAATTTCATTAACCTGCGCATTGCCGGACACCTGCGCATCACCGGACACCTGCGCATCACCGGACACCCGCGCATTGCCGGACACCCGCGCATTGCAGTACACCCACGCATAACCGGACACCTGCGCATCACCGGACACCCGCGCATTTCCGTACACCCGCGCATCACCGGACACCCGCGCATTGCAGTACACCTGCGCATCACCGGACACCCGCGCATTGCCGGACACCCGCGCATTGCCGGACACCCACGCATCACCGGACACCTGCGCATCACCGGACACCCGCGCATTTCCGGACACCCGCGCATTTCCGTACACCTGCGCATTGCCGTACACCTGCGCATTGCCGTACACCCGCGCATTGCCGTACACCCGCGCATTGCCGGACACCCGCGCATTGCCGGACACCCACGCATCACCGGACAAATTTTCTAAATTTTCAATATATCCGCCAAAATCTCCTTGTTTTCCAAAACAAGTGTCGCGTATTAATACTATTTGATGAAGTATTACACCTCCAACTTCAATTGTTTTATCCGTAAAATCAAAATAATTTTCCATTTTTTATTTTTTGTTTAATTGTTATCTTATAATCGTTTTATTATTCAACAAATCAATCACGGAGCCGATAACACTTTCTTCGGTGTCGTCAATCGCTCCCGTGCATTCAATCGACATCTCGCGCTTTTGTTCTATGGTGTCGTAAATATCCTCATCTATTGTTCCTTTTCCAAGGAAATAGGATATTTGCACGGCGTTTTTTTGGCTTATCCGGTGGCACCTGTCCTCGCACTGGTCGGTATCAGCCGGATGCCAGGGTAACTCTACAAACAGGACGGTACTTGATGCCGTTAGCGTGATGCCAACTCCTCCCGATTTGTAATTGACGAAGATTATTTGATGTTCGCTCGGCACAAATTCGTGGTCGCTGTCGGCGTGGCGTTCCAATCGCGTGTCGCAAACGGCGCATTTTTGAAAGTCGTGTATTGCCTTGTTGCGCTCCTCGCTTGTTTCGGCACCTGTAAAGAACAATGCGCTTGGGTAATGTTCTTTCAGTTTCATTCCTACTTCATGCAGATAGATGAACACGACAATCTTTTCGCCCGATTCCACGATGTTGTCTATATACTCCATCACATCGTTCAATTTTCCCCGTGCGGATATGTTTTTGAGCGCGCCGATGCGCACAATTACTTCGCCGCGCATGCTTCGCCTTATTTGTTCGTCTGTTGCTTCACGGTATTCTTTCAAATAGTGTTTAAGGTCTGCTACTGCATCGTCATATTCCTTTTGGTTGGTGATTTTGCAATATACACGCTGACGGTATTTTTCGGGCAAGTCGCCGAGCACAAGGCTTTTTTCGCGTCTGAAATAGCAATGTTTTCGCAGGATATAGTTTATTTCCGGCCATCGTTCATTGTCGGCGCACATCTCACGGAATTGCTTAATCCCCCCAAAATGGTGTATTTTGTCGGCAATAAGCAGTTGCGAGATCAGGTCGACAGGTTTATTCACTATCGGAGTTCCGGACAGTAGCAGGCTCAATTCTTTGCCCCGCGTAAGCCCAAAACACAACTTGCTTTGCATGGTGGACGGTTCTTTGACACGGTGCGATTCGTCGATGATAATCGACTTAAAAAGATTGATGTTCGGGTGAAACTTCACATGTTTGATTTTGAACTTTTCGCCTTTGGGGACATCAATTTTCACGACAAAGTATTTTTTCAGCGATTCGTAGTTGGTAATGAAAACGTCGTGCATTCCCATTTGATGGAATACACTCCACGAATGTTTGATGGTGTCGGTAAGGATAGCCGGTTGGTGATTAGTCCAGAGCTTCCATTCCAACTCCCAATTGTATTTCAGTGAAGCCGGGCAAATGACCAGGCACGGGAACAAATCCTTTGCGCACACGGCGGCGATGGCTTGGGCTGTCTTGCCAAGTCCCGGCGCATCGCCCACAATGCAGCTGCCGTTTTCAATGATATAGGCAGTGCCTTTGCGCTGATAGTCGTAAAGGCTCATTTTCAAATCAATATCCTGCGTTAGTTCGGGCAGTTCAACAACCGGCTCATCAAATATCTTACGCTCACTTTTCTTTTCGGGCAGGACAAAGCCGTATTTGGCACCAAACAGGAACACCTGATTAGCGAAGCTGACAGGACACTCCCAGCGTTTGTATTTCTGATTCCAAGACACATCCGGCAGTTTGACAACGGCGCGTGAAATGCGTTTGTTGTAGTCAAACTGAATCAGGTATTTGTCCTCTTTTTCTATGATTATGTTAGCCATTTTGTAATTCTTTTAAAATGTTATCCGCAATATCTACAGCTATCTTTGCAATCAAATTATTGCCGTTTTTATATCCCTCTGAAATTACACAGGCTGCGGATATTGCATGAGCTGCAAAATATTCACGCTTTGTTAATCCACCTTTACTTAAAAGGAAATTACCTTCTCTTAAATCTTTTTCACTTGCAATTCGGTATTTGTCTTCATCAACTTGACGAAGTGTTACCGGATTTATAAATTCTTCTGCTATTTTCATTTTGTCTCACCAAATAAAAGATTCCACCTAAAAGCCAGCTCCAAATATTTTTGAACGCCTGACTTATAAAATTCACTCTCCCGATTTATGAATATCTTGAACACTTTGTGATTGACCTTTGAAATGCCAATGAGCACATCTCGCTTGGAGTTCTCAATATTCATGTACCACGCCCGTTGCCGGTCGTAATCAAAAAAGCGGGCGGCGGCTTCAAATTGGGCTTGGGTAGTGGCTGTTGTACTTTTGATGTCACCACCCCACCCCCAATCTGTCCGCCAAATATCCCACTTGCAACGCACGTCTAACTTGAAATCAATGCCTTTGTAGTTGAAATCATTGTCGTGCCGGATGCTTACCTTTTGACCGTCCATTTTGTCGGCAAAGTCACGGCAAAAATCGTCATTCCAAAAGGCTCTTTTCATTGCTACGGCGTTGTTAAACAACTCTTTTTTGACTTTTTCGCCGTCCAATGTCATTTGGAAATAATCCACCCTGTCAGGCTCTGTTATCATAGCATCAATGAGGCTGCCGAAAGCATAAGCCTCCGTTGGGTCGCTTACGTTTTCTCTCGGGTTGATTTGGGTTTTTAGCCAACTCAAATCCGAATTTGACACCTCTAAACGGTTGTAATAACTGCCTACTCCCATGGCTATTTTGCTTTGTAAATGGTTTTGTACTCGATTAAATCACTCTGGATAAATTCATCGTTTTTCAATGCCCATTTTTCGCAGAAAGTTTTCATGCGTTCAATGGTCATCTTTTCGATTTTTTCCGGTGCGAGGGTTTTGCCCTCACGTTCAAACCACAATTGCACAAGAAGCATATAACCGGCAACGTTTTTTACGACAATCTCGTAGCCCTCTTTTGTTTTTGGGGCTTCCTGAAACAATTCTGCTTGACCGTCAACAAATGCTCCGGAGCGTTGCTCGGCGGCTTTCACATTGGCATCTGCTTCAGCTTTGGCTTGTGCGGCTTTGGCTTCCGCTTCTATTCGTGCCTTTTCGTCTGCCTGACGTGCAGATTCTTCAGCGGCTTTCTTTTCGGCGGCGGCTTTGGCTTCCGCTTTGGCTTGTTCATCCTGAATTGCAGCAATGCGTTCTGCCTCTTTTTTGGCTTCTATGAGCTGATTTTTCTTTGAGGGTAACAAATCTATCAATTCACGTTTGAACGCCCGAATTTCTTCCTTGAACTGCGAAAAATAGGTTGCCTCTAATTGTTCCTTATCCGCTTTTGCAAACTCCCAAAATTCAAAGTCATTGTTGTATCTCATCGGATAAGGGATAGTGATGAATTCGTTTTCAAAATTCTGCACTTCCGAACCGATTAGAGCAATGGCTGATTCGGCATTGTCGATAGTTTTAAGTGTCAATTCATTATTCAACCAATCTAATTCCTTTGTCTTGATTTTCAAAAGAAAATCGGAATATTCGGATGCAGCTCTAATCTTGTATGAAGCCAGCGTGTCAATCAACTCATTTGCTTTGGCGATTTTCAGAGCGGCTTGCCGTTCCTGCTCTTTACGCTCCTCCATCTTCTTTGTGGCGTAGGAATCTCGGATTTTTTGGCATTCTTCCGCCGGCACTTTTATTCCGGATTCGAGTGTGGTGAACTCCTTGGCAATCGCTGTCATTATCTGGGTGAACGGCTTACGCTTCTCTTCCATCGCTTTGACAGTCGTGCGCACCCTTTGCACATAGATAGACAGTTGGTTGTCGAGCACATCATCCATTTTCACTTTGGCGAGCGCAATCAGCTCATCGCCTTTTTTGAGCGCACCTTGAAAAGATGCTTTGTTTTCATCCAACACAGCCGGTGCGTTGGAAATAAGACTTTTGAAGTCATCAATTTTTACTAATACCGTTGTTTCCATTTTTAAAAGGGTATATCGGCATCGTCTTCATTCGGCACCTGTGTTTGTACTGTCACCGTTTGAGGCTCTTCGCCTTGTGCGGCAAATGTTGTTTCTCTCTGTTCCTTTGTTTCTTCAGCAGCCGTTTCTTCCTCTTCAAAAGAAACGCTATCCGACAATCGGAGTTTTGTATAGGCACGCATTGCGTGTTTGATACACTTGGCTTCCAAAAATCCGGGGTCTATTTGCCCATCGTTGGAGTTGTAAAGTGCGCTTGCGCTGCTGTTTTCTTTTTTTGGCTTACTGTAATTAGCAAGCCGCTGGATGTCATCTTCGAGCAACCATTTGAAGTCAATGCCATTGTTTGGCAATACGATTGAGCACCATACGCCGACAATTTTTTTGGAGCGCCCGATGATTTTAGGCTCATATTCAACCGTCAACTCCCCGCGTGAGTTTGTCTTGGGCTGGAATTTGTCGCCCTCATAAATCACGATTGGGTTATTCATGCGGATAATCTGCCCGGCTATGATACGCATGTTCAATTCACCGTAAGCCGTGACGACAAGGCGAGCAACCTTTGTCCATTGTTCCTGTTGATACGGTTTTCCGTCCTGACCGATTACCGGAATCAACTGTTTTGCACTTCGGGCTTCCAGATAAGCCTCCGATTTTGACCCCGATTGAATAGACAACCCCGTGATTGCAATTTCAAGGAAAGCAGAATACAAACTTATCCCTGTGGATTCTTTTAGCCACGCATTTTCAAAAAGTGCTTTTTTGAAATACATCGCTTCGCGTTCAAACACCATCTCTGCGTTTTCGGTGCTCACTCCGTGAATTTTCGATAGCGTGTTCACAAAGCTTTCCTTAACCGCAGGCTCATCGACAAGTTTTGTCTTGTCTTTCAATTCATCAAAATTTACTTTTCCCATTTTCTGTATATTTTTAATTTATTATTTCATTTTGCGGGAACAGCAGGATTTGAACCTGCGACCATCACCTTAACAGGGTGCCGCTCTACCAACTGAGCTATATTCCCATTTGGAAGCGAGTGCTGTATAAATGCAGTTGTTCACTTGTAACTCGCTTCCGACAAATTTAATTGTCATTTCTGAACGCAATTAGTTTGCGATTCTCAATCTTCTAACAAATTCTGCGGCGGTGTTCCATTTCTTTGTCAAATCGCCCTTCTTCGTACTCCATTAGAATGTCGTGCTCATAATTGCCGACAGGGCTTACTAGTTTTATCCAAGTTCTTTTTCTCATAATTCCTCCTCCCATTTTTTTTCAAGTACAACAATTTCTGCGCGTATTTTAGTCCGAGCAAATTCTTCTCGCATATCTTCCATTTCTAAAATAGAAAACTGACGCAGTATTTCAACCAGTTTTTTAGGCTTGTTTTTGAAAACAAAACCTTTTGGAAGTAGCAAAATGGATATACCCCCATAAGGTTGAAACGTCAAAATCCAGTTTAAAAACTCAGTTAGTTCAGCTAATTCGTAGGGCGGATTGCTAATAATCTGATCTGAAGACAGAATGAAATCTTGAAAACTATTTCGATGCACATTCAAATCAGGATAAAGCAATTTACATGTATCAACCATTTTTTGGTCGATGTCAAATGCGGTTACGTTGTAACCGTCTTTTATCAGCTCTTTTGTGATTTGCCCCGTTCCACAGCAAGGCTCCAAAACGTTGTTGTACAAGGTAAAATATTTTCTGGCGAAGTGTATCATTCTATCTACTGTTTCATCCGGTGTAAGGAATTGCGATAAATGAACGCCGTCCCGTTTTTGTTTTTCGCAAAATGCGTCATACACCCAGTTGTTACCTCTGTAATTGAATGGAAGTTCTCCGTTTTTTTGCAAATAATCTCCTATTTCAAGGATGCTTTGCGGCAATCCATTATACTTTGCTACTTTGAAATAGCTGTTTACTAATTGATATTTTTTTGCTTTCATAATTCCTCATCCTCATATTGTTTTGAATAGCAATCGTCGCATAAGCCTCCGTTTTCTACCCAGACATCGCGACTGATAATATCGTCGCATGTTTCGCAATGGTAGTGTTTTGAACAAATGCCTCCGGTGATTATAAATTCGTTCATTGTTTTCTATTTTATTCGACATAATTGTTATACTTTCCAATCAGGAACTGATTCGATGATTTCTTGTGCTTTTGGTGTTACCGGCAAGATTTCAATCACTTGTGGAAGATAAACACCTTCATCGTCTGTAATTGTCATTGCAAACTTGCAACCTGACGGATTTTTTACTCCATCAATTGCCATCTGAGAGAGGCTTGCTGCTCCTGACCAGCACCACAATCTTCTTGCGTTTTTTATCACGGCAATGCTGCCATTCAGGCTCTTAATTTCTCCGTACCATACTCCGGCAGAGTATGTTCTAATAATTTTTTTTGTACTCATTTTATTTAATTTTTAATTTTTGTATTATGCTTCCATTGTACTCATTTTCAGTCAATTTTATAAAATCATCTACTGAAATTTTATCGGTAAATTTGAGATTGTGTGATTTTATAAAATTTTCTCTTCCATATTCGCATGAACCTGTTAATATTCCATGCCAATGGTAGAAGTCTTTAATTGTGTATTTTTTTGAACGGTCAAATTTTTTGTTGAACTCCAAAATTTTTGTATCTGCATCCAAATTCGAGTAGAATTTTTTGTTTGCATCTCTTAAAGCCTCTTCTTTTGTTTTTCCGTGCGCAAAGTAATTCCCTACCTTTGCAATGTAGCATGGATCTTTCTCAAAGTAATCACTAATGACATCTACTTTCGCAATTCCACCAATTATTGATTTGAAAATGCATGGGATGTCGTCTATATAATAGACCGGTTCCCCGCAAAATTTGTCTAACGATGCAATTTTTTTGTTTAGAAATCCTTTTTTGAATTTCTCGTAACCGTCACCGTCACCGTCACAATAACCGTCACCGTCACCGTCACCGTCACCGTCACAATAACCGTCACCGTCACAATAACCGTCACCGTCACCGTCACCGTCACCGCCACCGGAACCGAAACCGTAACCGTAACCGAAACCGGAACCGTCACCGGAACCGCTACCGCAACCGGAACCGAAACCGTCACCGTCACCGGAACCGAAACCGTAACCGGAACCGTCACCGGAA
>BNTP01000062.1 GCA_025996695.1 Bacteroidia bacterium
TGTGTCAAAATGTACTGATAAATGCCGCTCTTTTTGGTTACATCATCGTCAAGAATCAATCGGGCAGTTTCTTCTTCTATGAGTGCCGTATCATAAACCACTTCTTTATATTTGTTGTAAAGTCTGCCCCAATCCACGCCTTTCATAAATTTTCGGTATGTTGTGAAAGTGGCTGTTACCCAAGACATTACGCTTTGGAAATAAATCCACAAAGCAGTCGCGTTTGCATCGTGTTGGTGTTGCGACATATATTCTTCAATATTTCCTTCGGAAATCCAATCTATTGCCGTTTCCAAATATTCCTGTCGAATGGCACTACCATTCAGATAATTGCCTCCAATTTGATATGCTACACAGCTACGCTTGCTGAAATATCGTTTGGCATCCGTAACCCACGAACCGGAATAAACGGCGTTACGCAATTCCTGTTCGGTCAATTTTTCGCCCGCAATGTTAATGGTGCGAAACCACTCCAATTTTTCACTGTCAGTACCTTCGCAAAAATAAACCATCAATTTATAGTTGAGAATTTGCTCTTGTCGGTCATTTTGCAGATTATCAAACGCCAAGCCATTGATTGCAAAATCTGTATTGATATATTGACAAATGGAAATTGTCCGTTGTTGTCCGTCTATCACTTCGTAATTGCCGTCTTCGCGGACAGCCCAATACATTACATTCAGAGGAAATTTTTTTTGAATGGTTTCAATAACAGCATCACGTTGTTTGTCTTTGTAAATAAATTCCCGCTGGTAAGGCGGTCGAATATCTAATTTTCTGCCATAGCCGACAACGCCGTTTTCTTGATTATCAGCGTAATTCGCTACTAAATCGCGGACGGTAATTTCTTTTAATTCAATTTTCATTTTTATTGTTTTTTATTTTTAATTAAGATCCTGTAATATGTAGAGTGCCCATTAACACTGGTCATGTGTAAGTGATTTGCAATTGCCCATTGATTTGTTCCTGCAACATCTAAAATTGAATATCTATTTAATCCATCTATAATTTCAAATTGTTCAGGATTAAATTTGTCAAGGAATGTAATCGGCACTCCCATAATTCCTTCATAATCCATAGGAATATTCGCTGTTTTGTCAATATTTATTGCGTCATAGTTGTCAAATTTAGGATATTCTTCGGGATTATATTTTTTGCAGAGAACTAAATCTTCGTGGCGTTCTTTGTAATCCAAATTTGTAAACCAACGAACACCTTTTATGCGAATATATTTTTTGCCTGTTTCATCAATCCTATATCCTGCTGCCTCAAGCGGATAGTCATCCGGTACGGCAAACTCCCTGTCGCCGCTGTGAATACTACATCCCATCCACATTTTATTTTCTTTAATCAGTTGAAAACAATTTTTGTAGGTTATTGCATTAACATTGCCGATAATCAAAAATTTCTTGTCATATTTTACGAGTTGGTCAACAAATTCACGAAACAGCGAAAACGGTGGATTTGTCACCACAATATCAGATTGTTTCAGCAACTCAATACACTCAGGGGTACGAAAATCGCCATCACCTCTTAGTGTTTCCCATTTGTTTTGTTTAATAAACTTGTCCCTGTCTATAATTACATTATCAACGCGGTCTTCTCCATCGTAAATGCAATATACAGCTTGTTCGTCCTTGTTTTGGCTAAACAAATCAGGGTTCAGGTTTTTGTAACAAGTGGCGATAAGCCGTTTCAAACCAAGCGAATGGAAACGGGCATAGAAAAAGTAAAAGAAATTACTCACACGCGGGTCGTCGCAATTGCAAAGAACAACTTTGCCGCTAAATTGCTCTTTGTAATGATTGAGTTCTTTCTCAATATCAGTCAGTTGAGTATAGAACTCATCCTTTTTTGCTTTGTTTGCATGACGCAAATTTTGGTTTGCCATATTATTATTTTAATTTTTGAAATTTTTTATCACTTTGCAAAGATACTATTTTTTTTCTAATTAATGCTATGGCATAAATTGTTTAACACTTCGCCCCGATTGGACGGTGAAATATTTTGAGAATCCGATAAAAAATGTATTGGAATGAATGCGGGTGTTGACATCATTAATTTTCGTTTCGTACATCCAATTGATATACGACAAGCGAATGGTGCGCGATTTGAATGGCAATTCGACTGTCAAGATGTTGCGCATCGCCAAATAATTGTGGAGCGAGGAAAAATGCACCACTCCGTCATTATCGCCCAATTCGTAAATTTCATAATAGGATTGTCCAAATTCAGGCGCGTAAAACAGCCCCACAGCGGGCATATTCAACTGATAGCGCAACTTGACAGGCTGTTTTTTTATCTGAAACTGATAAGCCGCAATACCCGAAATGCCCAAATCCAAATGCGTTTTGAGCGTAGCCGGATTATTTCCGTTGCGCAAATTGTAAATGCCGCCCATCTGAGCGTCAGCTTGCAATCCGGCAAAAAACTGAAAGCCATTTATTGGCTTAAAACGCCTGTACAACCCAAAATCATATTCCAGCATCCCCATATAAGTCGATGACGTCTTTGAAAGATTGTCGCCCAAAGCCACATTCAAATTAAAAAGTTGCTGCATCGCAACACTCCCATCCAACAACCCCGTCATCTGCATTTGTTCATGCAGCAATCCGAAATTGCTACCCTTATATTCGAGCGGCGAGAGATAAGTATCATACGTGGATGCGGTTCCCACGCCAATTACTGTGGATTGGTAGATTGGCTCTTGCGCCGACGCTGTCAAGGAGAAGCATACAGATGACACAGATACACACAAATACTTAAAAAAATCTGTGTTCATCTGTTTAATCTGCGTCATCTGGCTGCTAATTATTCCCATCAAAATAATCGTTGTTGGCCGGTGAGTTCGTCGATAATCTCATCTATCGGCTTGTCATCGTCGGGTTCAATCTCTATGTCGGCACTTGGTGCAGCACCTTCGGAGGTCGATTCGGGGAGAGGTTTCGGTTCCAATTCCTTGATGGTTGCCAATTCAAACGTTGTTATCCTTTTACCCTTTGCCTTGAAACCCTTCACCGCGATAAACTCCTCTACGTCAATGATTTGCGTGCCTCTGAAAGCGTCATTCCCGCCATGCACCGCTTCGAGGCGCGGATAAACGGCATCGGTCAGCAGCACCAATTTGGACTCCGGATTTTCGCCTATGAAATTTTGTTTGCGCGGACTGCCCTCAATCGTAAATCGTTTGAGATACGGAAAACCTTGTTGGTCAGCGTCGTAGAGTACTGCCGACCACACTTTATTGGGGTCATATTTTTCAATGCGAATGATGTTGCCTTGATAGTGATTGCCGGAATCGAACGTCGTGGTGTAGAAATCGCCGTTTGTTTCGACCACCAGCACCAAATCGTCGGCAAAAAATTCGCCGAGAAATTCGCCGCGACCGTCGTAATTGAGTCGCAACACATCGCGGTCAAACCACACCTGACGTCCGCCTAATGTCGAGCCGCCTTTTGCTTTGAGCGTAATCTTGTGCACATCCGCTTTCGTCAGGATGTTGCCCATCGAATTACGTCCTTTGATGACTACGTCACTGAAATTTTTATCAAAAACCATCAATTTTTGCCGTGCTTTGGGCTTCAACAGCACTTTCACCGTTTCCGCTTCTCCGTTGGGATTGGCAGAAAAATAAAGCACTTTGCTGCCGTCTGTGCCCTGCGTCAGGTCATAATCCTTGTCGCGCGTGATGCCCGTGACGGAAAAGCGTTTGATGTAGCAGTTGCCAATTTTCCCATCACGGTAAATAGCATTGTAAATCGTGCGGGTATCGTTGCGCTTGAACACGTTGAGGTAGAGCACATTCTTGCCCACAAACATTTTTTCGCTGATTTGCACAATCTTATATTTACCGTCTTTGTATATAATAATCACATCGTCAATGTCCGAACAGTTGCAGATATATTCGTCTTTTTTCAGTCCGTAGCCGATGAAACCTTCTTCGCGGTTGATGTATAGTTTTTCGTTGGCTTCCACCACTTTGGTTGCTTCAATCTTGTCGAAACTGCGGATTTCCGTTTGGCGCGGGTGGTCTTTGCCGTACTTGCCTTTCAATTTGTCGAACCAATCAATCGCGTAATCCACAATATATTCAATGTGGTGATTGATTTCCTCAATTTGCGATTTGTAATTTGCAATCAATTCATCCGCTTTTTCCTTATTGAATTTCAGGATGCGCCCCATTTTGATTTCCATCAATTTCAGCAAATCGTCGCGGGTAATTTCCCGTAACGGCGCCCCTGCGTTTGCCGCAAAAAATGCATCCAGCCGTTTCAAGATATACGCCAACGCGGCATCCATATCCTTCGCGGTTTCAAATTCCTTATCCTTATAAATACGTTCTTCAATAAAAATCTTTTCCAGCGATGCAAAATGCAACGATTCCTGCAATTCACCTTTCTGAATTTCCAATTCCGAGCGCAGCAAATCGACGGTATGGTTGGTCACGTGTCGCAAAACATCCGACACGTTCATAAATTTCGGCTTGTTGTTTTCGTCAATGACGCAGCAGTTGGGCGAAACGCTTATTTCGCAATCTGTGAACGCATAGAGCGCGTCAATCGTCTTGTCGGACGACACGCCCGCCGCCAAGTGAATCACAATTTCCGCATCTTTGGCGGTCATATCGTCAATTTTGCGAATCTTTATTTTGCCTTTGTCATTGGCTTTGAGAATCGATTCCGTCAGCGAAGACGTTGTGCGTCCAAACGGCACTTCCGTAATCGTCAGTGTTTTATTATCAACTTTATTGATTTTAGCCCGAATTTTGACCGAACCGCCACGCTCGCCATCGTTGTATTTAGTCACGTCGATGTAGCCGCCCGTCTGAAAATCGGGATACAGCGTAAATTCCTCGTCCCGAAGATAGGCAATAGAGGCATCCAAAAGGTCATTAAAATTGTGCGGCAACACTTTGGACGATAAGCCAACGGCAATCCCTTCCACGCCTTGAGCCAATAGCAGCGGAAATTTAACCGGCAAAGCAATTGGTTCTTTGTTTCGCCCGTCGTAAGACAATTTCCATTCCGTAATTTTCGGGTTGAAAACCACGTCCAAAGCAAATTTTGACAGGCGTGCTTCAATGTAACGTGAAGCAGCGGCACTGTCGCCCGTGAGGATATTTCCCCAGTTTCCCTGACAATCAATCAGCAAATCTTTTTGCCCCAGTTGCACCAACGCACCACCAATAGACGCGTCGCCATGCGGGTGAAATTTCATCGTGTCGCCCACGATATTCGCTACCTTATTATAACGACCATCATCGAGCCGTTTCATCGAATAGAGCACACGCCGCTGGACAGGCTTCAATCCGTCGTTGATATGCGGAATAGCCCTGTCGGTAATCACATACGAAGCAAAGTCCAAAAACCAGTCCTTATACATCCCCGACAGCACTTGATGCTTGTCGGCTTCCGTAGTATTGTCCGGCACAACATATTCGGAATGTTCCTTTGCAACCTTTTCGTCGCCAATAAAATCGTCTAAATCTTCTGCTTTCATAACTTTCTTTCAGGGCGGCAAAGATACAAAAAATTCTTGAACTGTGATAAAAAAATTTAGCCTTTTATCGACGATATTGCAAACCAATGAAAATTTCTTATCAAAATGATTACATGACTGGCTATGATTCTTTAAAAATCACAGCCCATCACAAAATCACACGAATCACAGGTCAAGACGTCGACCCCTATAAAGTACGTACGCAGCGAACCGAGGCGCCCGACCCGAAGGCTCCTAATTCGGTTTCCTGTGGCAGCACCATCAAACCATTACTCGCATTGGTAACTGCGGTGTAATCGCTACTCGCAGTTCCTGTGCTGTAAGGCACATACACATTCGTGCTTCCAAGATCAACTTTATAAGTCACCGAATCGAATTGTGCTTTCCAGCTTACTTTGTAACCCGCAGCATACTGAAAACCATTCGTAGCATCCGGTACCGAATCCGGCAGGTTAAGCGTTCCCTTCGATTTCAGATTGCTCAACGCCAGTTCTTTAATCAGATAGGTCTTGTTTTTGTTCTGATTTTGAGCCTTGAAAACAATCCGTGACAAAGCATGTTTGAAATTCAATTGCACGGTAGGATTGAGTGGGTCAAAAGCCAAATCCACACTTTTAGTCACCATGAAATCCTCTTGTTGATCAACGCCATTCCATCCCGGCACGGTGTATTCAATCTCGGGGCCGGCGGGGTCGGGACTGAGGACACATTCTTTTTCAAACCGGTCGTCACGTTTACACTTGACGCGGGCGAGTAAGCGAAGAAATCGACGGAGTCTTTTGTCGGCCAGTTGGCTTTTGGGAAATAGTCCCAACTCGCACCATCTTCGCTGCGTGTTACAGTCACGCCGTTCAGCACATAACCGTTGTAAGGATCTGCTGCACTGACCGCAGCGTCAGGATGGCTCCACGCCGAGGTGGTGAACGAAGTCATTGACCCTGTGGTGGTTACACTCGCTCGCAGCTGTTTGTCCGCGAACGTCTTGAAGGAAATTTCCCTCTCACTACTCTGCAAAGGGTTGTTTTGATACAAATCGGTTGCGCAACTGCTGCTCAAAGCTGCCAGGCCGAGCAGGCTAAAACAAATTTCTTTTTCTTCATCTTTTTTTAATTTTTTGTTTATACTCTAATTTTTATATTTATCAATTGATATTCGCCAATGGTCGCATACCTACATGCGGGACGCGTGATGCGTTGTCATTTTCTATTGATATGAATGCCCTCGGGCAAATAGTCCGTTAGGACTTGCATATCAATAGAAAATGGACGCTATCCCTTTCAACAATTTCCCGTAGGGAATTCACTTTAGGTGCAATATCCGATAACCATTTAGTTCATTTTTAAATTTTTAATTATTCGTTGTTCATTATTTTGCCTCCCTCCTTGCGGCATGCCTACCTTGCGGATATGTGATATTCATGCGGGAAAGGCGTGTTGGTCGTGTGTTGGCACGCGACACCGTAGAAAGGCGTGTTGGCAGGAGGTGTTGATATGCGACAATACCACAACAGGAAAGACGTGTCAGCAGGAGATGTCTCCGCTCCGCAAAGCGGTCTATCGCCCGCTTTGCTTCGGTCGACAAGACGACCCTCACATGGGGGTAGGGGGAAACTCAGCGGCGGCGGAGCCGCCGCTGAGTTTCCCCTCTCTCTTAAAAAAGCGCCGCCGTCCTGTCGAGTTTCTATAAATAATTTACATAAAAAAGAATGACATATCTCTGCATTGTGCATGGCAAGTGGCAGTCCCCAACCCCGTTGAAAATCAATGAGTTGCGTAAAACCGTCATTGGTACCGCAGGGACGCAGTCCCGCAGCGGAGACACCTCCTGCGAACACGCCTTCCTCTTATACGCTACGTCGGAAGGCGTTATATTTCGATAACCCCGTACAAGCGAAGCGGAGGGCACTGAAAAAGTCCCTTTTTTGCACATTTACCCCCTTTACAGAGCCTGTGGAAGGGGTAAAATTGGATTTTGAGGGGTTTTTCAGTGCCCTCGCGAAGCGCAGTGCGGGGTAGATGCCGTCCTGCCTCTCAGGCAGATGTGAACTTGCATCGTTATTCCGCAGGTCACGACCTGCGGTTATGAAAATATTGGCTTTCAGCCAATGGGAATCGGCGGCGGCAAAACCGTCGTCATTGCGAGGGAGAAGCCCGAAGCAAACTATAAAAAGCAGTTGGTTTGCTTCGGGCTCCGCCCTCGCAATGACGGAACAAGCCGCAACAGGACTCAAAAAGCCGCAACAGGACTCAAAAGTCCCATTACGGCTTGCTGGTATGTTTGTGAAAACGGGATTTAACGCCGGAAGCGCGCGGACACGAAGACACGCTTGCGCAGGAGGATTAGTGCATGGGATTTCGCCCCCTCTCCCCCGTAAGTTACTGATAATGAGAGGGTATGGTCGGTTTATGTCTATTTCCTACCATCTGTTTCATTTGCATTTGTTAACAAATTGGTCGCATACCTATGTGGCACGTTCAAAAAAAGAATTCCGGACAACAGCTAAACTCTATTTTAGGAATGTTTTTGAATAGGGAATGCCAATGATGTCATAGCGTTTGACCTTTTGCTCTAAACGGCGTTTGAAATCCGGATAGTTTTTCTTGCTTTGCGGCAACCAACCATTTTCTGCTACGGCGTCAATACGCGGGAAAATCCTAAATTCGCGAATATCCTTGTTTATCATGTATTCCGTCCACACATTGCCCTGAACGCCCAAAATATATTTGCTTTCTTCGGCCGTTAATTCACTTGGCAGCGGATTGTAGTCATACACTTTTTCGATTGGCAAATAGCCTCCAATCGCGTGCGGTTCGCTTTCTTTTGCCTCCGATTGGTATTGATCCAAATACATGTATGCATTAGGAGTCATAATGACATTGTGCCCCATTTTGGCTGCTGCAATACCTCCTTCGGTGCCACGCCACGACATCACCGTTGCGCCTTCAGCCAGTCCGCCTTCCAAAATTTCGTCCCAACCGATGATTTGTTTGCCTTTGGCCTCTAAATATTTTCCCATGCGACTGATAAAATAGGATTGCAAAGCGTGCGTATCTTTAATCCCTTCGTCCGCCATGCGCTTTTGACAAGCGGCACAACGTCCCCAACGCATTTTCGGACACTCGTCGCCACCGATATGAATATAGTTGTAAGGAAATAAAGGGACGACTTCATCCAAAATATTTTGCAAAAACGTGAATGTTTCTTCGCGCGTGCAATAGACATCATTGAAAACGCCCCAAAGTCCTTCCACTTCAAACGGGCCTCCTGAGCAGGAGAACTGCGGATAAGCAGCCAAAGCTGCCACAGCGTGACCAGGCATTTCAATTTCCGGCAGTACATTGATATGCCGTTTTTGGGCATAAGCTACCACTTCTTTCACTTCGTCTTGCGTGTAAAAACCGCCGTGTTTTTCCAAATTCCATTTGCGATTGGGCGCCGAAACAAACGCTCCATCAAGCGTACGGTAGCGCCAAGCCCCAACTGTAGTCAATTTAGGATATTTTTTGATTTCGATTCTCCAACCTTGATCGTCGGTCAAATGCCAATGAAACGTGTTGATTTTCAAAAATGCCAATTGGTCGATGTAAAACATCACTTCTTCTTTTGTAGAAAAATGGCGCGACACGTCCAAGTGCATCCCGCGATAGGCATATTGCGGAGAATCATTGATTTGGCAGCATGGAACTTTCCATTTTACGTTTGTTTGCACCGTTTGATTTTCGATTTCAACCGGCAATAACTGACGCAAAGTCTGCGCAGCATAGAAGAATCCTGCTGCATCACGCGCTTCAATCGTGATTTTACTTTTTGTAACGTCTAATTTATACGCTTCCGTCTTAGCCAATTTTGTGTTCAAACGGCATACAATTGCTGCATTTTGTGCACTTGAAACACGTTTCAAGCTGATGCCGGCTGCCTGTTGCAAACGTTCGGTCAAGATAAAAAAGGCTTGTTCGGAAGCCGCATCTCCGCCTGACTCAAAATAAATACCGGCCGTAGTGCCGCTAAATTCAAACTGTCCGGATTGCGCTTTCAGTTGCAATGGCTCAGGAATAATCGCGTACTCGTTTTTTTGCGCATTTCCCGACAAGGCGGCGAAAGACAGTGCAAAAATCAATCCTAATTGCTTAAGTGTTTTCATGTATATTTAAATATTTTTATTTTACGGGTGCAAAGATACAAATTATTTAGGAAATAGCAAAATTCAATGATAAGGGGCTAAATCTTTTTTTGAGGTGCTATATTTTGCCAATGGTGCCTTGTCCCGCAGGGACGGCACTTTATTAACCGTAGACTTCAGTGTCTGTTGCGCAACTTAAAAAAAAAGTGCTCAAAAAATTTGTTTATGTCATTGAATTTCAGTACCTTTGCATATAATTTTAACGCAAAAAAGTATGCAAGGATTAAAAACATACGAAGAGAAAATATTTGTTAATTTTCAGCTATCGGCACACGTTCCGAGCGATAATTTTTACAGACGACTTCGTAACACATTGAATTTGACGTTCTTACGCAAGATGACGCAAAAGTATTACGGCACAGAAGGTCAGAAAAGCATTGATACCGAGGTATTTTTCAAGTTAATGCTGATTGGCTATTTGGAAAATATCAACTCAGACCGCAAAATTGTAGAAACAGCAGGGATGCGTATGGATATGCTGTATTTCTTGGGATATGACATTGACGCGCCGCTGCCTTGGCACAGCACATTGAGCCGTACCCGTAAACTGTTGGGCAAAGAAGTTTTTCTCGAAATGTTTCGTAACATACTGACCATGTGTATTGAAAAAGGTATGGTTTCGGGCAAACGGCAGGCGGTTGACAGTGCTTTTATTAAAGCCAATGCCTCCATGGAGAGTCTGGTTGCCAAGGAAAGCGAAATTTTTGGCATTGCTAATTAAAAATATATTCGTGTCTTTGCAGAAAAAAAAAGCTATGAAATGTCCAAAATGTTCGTGCGATAAACGAGTTAAGTCTGGCACTATAAAAGGCAGACAGCGTTATAAATGCAAAGAATGCGGTTGTAATTATAGCGTAGAGATAAAGTCGACAGCGAAGCCGAAGTTAATGAAAAAGCAAGCATTACATCTCTATCTGGAAG
>BNTP01000063.1 GCA_025996695.1 Bacteroidia bacterium
GGCGTTACATCACTTGGATGAACGTTTTTCTTGGATGTACCGAAATCCAAATCTTCTGCCGGATTGTGAGCTGCTTTCACGCTTAATGGTTGTTTGCCGGAAATTTTGATACTTACGCCCTCGTTGTTGGTAAGGGTGAGCCAACGGACATCGGTTTTGTTACCGTTTTCTTGCGGACGAATGTAGTCAAAACCTTGTTCGGCAACGGTACTGTTGTAAATTCCGATGAAAGATGAAGTATTGCGGTCGGAATAGTTTTCCCAAGGACCTCTGCCATAATATGCAAATGTTTCAAATTCGGGAGAAAGACGCAGTTGTGTGCCAAAACGAGGAATTTCGGGCAAATCTTTTTTCCCTGCTTTCCAAGAAATATGCACTTTTACGTTGCCATTGCCTGCAATCGTATAACGTATTGTATAAGGACTGGACACATCTTTCAAAGTATAATCAGCCGTGAGAATGACTTCTTTTTCCGATTTGTTAACCGTAAAATTATTCAGCGTTTTATTCTGTCCTGCTAATTTCCAAACATTGGCTAATTCCGGTAATTTGTTGCCAAAATCATTATCAATCGGTGCCCGCCAAAAATCGGGTCGTGGACCGGATGCCAATAATCGTTTGTTTTTGTAAGCATATCCGTCCAAAGTTCCATTGCGTTTATTGAAATTAAGCGTTACATCGCCTGCTTTCAATACAATTCCGTTGTCATCTTCTTTTACGACTTCAACAGAGCCTGTAGAAACAGATGAATTGTCGGAAAAATAATTATTCAAAGGCAAGGCAAATTGTTTGCGGGCAATTTCGTGACCGGCAGGAATCATCTCAGTAGCGGATTTTGTATAGGCAAAAATATTCAGAAAATATTCCACATTCAAATTCGCACCTCTAAGTGCAGGAAATGGAATAGTTATATCTTTCTTAGTTCCGGCAGCTTGTGTGATATTCAGGTTGCCGTCAGCCACTTTTTCACCGTTTTTAATCAATTCCCATTTGAAATCATAGTTTTTCAAATCGTTGTACAAAAACCGGTTTTCGACCGTGATAATGCCTTGCGACACATCTTTTGCATGAAAAAGAATGTCTTGATATACTTTTTTCACTTCGTTTAATTCGGGTTGAGGTTTGCGGTCTGGTGTAATCAGCCCATCTGCGCAACCGTTCTGGTCGTGGGTATATTGATAGCCGCCAAGGTCGCCGCCATAGGCCCAATATTTCCGTCCGGAATCATCGGTTGCGGCAATTCCTTGGTCAACCCAATCCCAGATAAATCCGCCCTGCATGTGTGGCGATGTAGAAATAATATCAAAATATTCCTGAAAATTACCGATACTGTTGCCCATAGCATGTGCATATTCGCACATGATATACGGACGGGTTACATCGGTACGAGCAGCGTATTTTTTCATATTTTCGATACTGGGATACATAGGAGCCACAATGTCGGTAATTTCATTCTCGCCAGCCTGTTCAAACGAGATGGGGCGGGATGGGTCGCGTTGTTTCAACCATTTGTAAATATCGTGAAAAACAGGACCGTTGCCACATTCATTTCCCATACTCCAAACGATAACCGAAGGATGGTTTTTGTCGCGTTCTACCAAGCGGACAACGCGGTCTTTGTGGGCTTCCGTCCATTGCGGAAGGTAAGCAGGATGCTTGGATTTGTCAAACCAATTTTGCCATTCAGCACCCATCGCATGTGATTCGATATTAGCTTCGTCACATAGAAAAATGCCGTATTCATCACAAAGTTTGTACCACAATACACTTTGAGGGTAGTGGCTCGTGCGCACGGCGTTGATGTTGTATTGTTTCATCAAGGCAATGTCTTTGCGCATCGTTTCCTCATCCTGTACGTGTCCGTTTATTGGATGGTGTTCATGGATGTTGACACCACGTACCAAGACGGCTTTTCCGTTGACCAATAATTGAGCATTTTTGATTTCGACTTTTCGGAAACCAATTTTCGATGAAGTTATTTCAACAATATTTCCTTTTTCATCTTTTAATGTGAGAAGCAAAGTATATAAATACGGCGTTTCATTGCTCCACAAATGCGGTGAAGGAATCGTTTTTGCGAAATGAGTGTCGTTTTTTGTTTCGGAATAAACCGTTTTGCCGGTTGCATCCAATAATTTGATTTCCGTTTTTACCGGTTGTGCACTCTCCGAATAATTTTTCAAGGTCACATCGACCGAGAAAAAACCATTTTTATACGAACTATCCAAATCGCCTTTGGCAAAGAAATCCTGCATGCGCATTTGGGCGGTGCTATACAAATAAACACTACGGTCAAAGCCGGATAAACGCCAAAAATCTTGGTCTTCCAAATACGAGCCGTCACTCCAGCGATAACCTTCTATTGCCAAGGTATTCTTTCCTTGCCGGATATAAGGCGTAATATCAAATTCGGCAGGACTTTTCGTCACCTCGCTGTAGCCGACTTTTTGACCGTTTACCCAAACATACATCGCTGCCAAACCGCTCTCGAAATGCAAATATGCGCGGCGACCATCCCACTCTTTGGAAATATTGAAATCGCGAACATAACAGCCAACGGGATTATCGCTATGGTCGATAAAAGGCGGATTTTTCGGATGCGGATAAGTGATATTCGTATAAATAGGCGTTCCGTAGCCCTGCAATTCCCAATTACCCGGCACTTGAATATTGTCCCATTGACTTGCATCATAACCTTCTTTATAAAAACCTTCGGGTTTGTCTGCCGGTTTTTTCTGCCAATTGAATTTCCACGTACCGTCCAGCGATTGGTAATATGGCGATGCAGAATAAACATCCGCAATCGCTTGTTGTTCATTACTGTACGGCAATGCGGAAACACGTGCCGGCTCTTTATTGATGCCGAAAATTTCGGGATTTTCCCATTCGGGCGTTTGGGCTTTGATGCTTTCTAAACTAAGAAATGCAATCGCAACGATTAAAGTGACTTTTTTCATGGCATTATTTATTTTTATAATATTCTTGCAGTCTGTTTAATTCTTGCTGTGTAATAGAGAGTACTGTTCCGTGACGCGGATGAAAATTCATTTTTCCTTTATTGGTAAGCGTGAAATTTTTCAAGTCGGTACTGGTGCAAAACTCATATTTCCCTTTGTTATACACATCATACATCAAGACGTAGGTATCGGAATGATTGAGTTTGTAAACGCAAGAGCCTTCTGCTGCTTCTGTTGTTTGACTGACGTAATCCGTACTTTGCAATAAGTATGAACCGGTTACCGATTCGGCTACCGCCACACGAATGCCGTTGCCATTGCCTTCGGTTTTATAGAACAAATAATATTTGCCGTCTTTCGGGATGATGTCGCCGTCAATGCACGAATTACTATCCGCAGGAAAATAGAGTTGTTGCGGAATGGTTTCCAACGCGGTAAAACTGCTGTTGGCATACGCATAGTAAATAATGTCTTTTTCATTAGGAACGTGCATGGAAAAATACACCATATATTTTCCTGCCACAGGGTCGTAAATGGTTTGCGGTGCCCAAGCCCGGTCGATAGTACTGAAAGCAGGGAAAGCGGTAGGTATATTCACCTTAGATGAAGTCCAATTTACTAAATCGGATGATTTCAACAAAACGATACCTCGGTTAGAACTCCATCCTTCGCTTGATTTCATGTCGGTAGCCACCATATAAAAAGTTTTACCGTCTTCGCAACGCAAGATATGTGGGTCGCGCACTGCTTTTTTGTCGGCAATATCAGCAGAATTAATCACCGGTTGCCCGTCATTCAAAGATATGAAATTGAACCCATCGCTACTGACTGCAAAGCAAATCTGCTCTTCCGATTGGCTGTTGCCTATGAAATACGTAAAGAGATAAGCAGTATAATTTGGTGCTGTTTCATCTGCCAAAAGGATGCGTGGCAACAAGCACGCAACTATCCATAAAGAGTGTAATTTGTGCATATTACGGCTATCTTATTTTTTATTTAAAAGTTTCGCTTATTATCCAACTTTCTTGCCAAGGGATTTCCATCTTTTCGCCTTCGAATTTAATCGGCAACCAGAGATAGCGAGAATCAATCAAATCTGTTTTGTTCCAACGATCGAACATAGCAATGTAGGCATCTTCCTTTCCTTCAACCTTCAAAACGTGTGTGCTTTGTCCGTAGAATGTTTTGTCGGCATCGGGTCCGGAGCAAGGATTGCCCAAAATTGTCCATTCGCCTAACATCGAATCGGCAATGGCTACTTCTGCTTGATTAGGGTCCCAAGCCGTACACCCCGAAGACAGGATGTAATACTTGTCATTGCGCTTGAATACAGCCGGAGCCTCCCGCGACAAGCCAATAAAGTTGCGAGTAAACGTTCCTGCCGGTTGCAGGTAATCGTCCGTCAAGAGGCTGATATACAAAGTCTGGTTTTCTTCCGAAGAATAGACTTGGTAGGCTTTTCCGTCATCGTCTTTGAAGAGTGTCATGTCGCGACTCATCTGACCATTCGGGCGGAAAGAGCCTAAATACTCAAACGGTCCGGCAGGCGAATCGCTCACCGCTACACCGGCAGCCGCTTTTGCGTAATCGTGACTATCAACATGCAACCACATCACAAATTTACCCGTAGCCTCGTTGTAAAGCACTTTGGGACGTTCCAAAACATGGGCGTAATGCAATTCGGAAGTGGTATCATTTTGTTCGGAAGGCAAAGCCAAACCTTCAAACTTCCAATCCGCTAAGTTCGTAGAAGAATACACAGACACTCCACCTGCCTCAGTACGGTAACATTCCCAACTCGGCACTTTCGGATTCCAATAGGTGGAATCGCCTTTGTACTCGCCATACCAATAGTAAGTACCACCATGATAAAGGATACCTCCACCATGAGCATTAATTCTATTGCCATCGGTGTCTAACCATTCGGCACCCGATACGATGGCTTTTTCTGCCGGTATTTCATTGGTCTTCTTTTGTCCGCAAGCGACAAACAATACGCAAATAATGAATATTATATTTTTGTTCATAACTTAAATGGACTTGTTTTAACATACACTTTGTAATCTTTAATCATCCCCGGCTTGTTGGCTTCCATTCTCGGAAGATATTCAAAGCCGGTAATTACTTTTTCTTCGCCCAAATCTATGACAATACTATGCGGAAACTTATCTTTTGCGAGCGAATAACTTGTATGCCAAATAGTGGATTCTTGCAAGTCAAACACATTGCTGGCGATATTGTTGGCATCGTCTGCCTCTTCACTGTCGGCATACACTACTTTCCAATGTTGGCGTGACAAGCGTTTGCCGTCTTCGCCCAAGATTTCCAATTCGGCAATAGAGGCAAAATCATCATTGGAATAAGAACTCAAAGCCTCCAACGCAAAATAACGAGCCTGAATATTTTTGTTGAATACGATTTTCTGCCAACCGTTGCCCGGCTTGAAACTGCCGCTTGCTACGGCTTTTTCAGCAGATAAATCTAAATTCTCGCCTTGTTTGCGGAATTTATATGCCCCATTGCCACGCAAAACATCCAATATCGGTTGACGAAGACCTTGTACCATAGGCGTAGTTGTACCCACCATATCCAGGATAATAATTTCGTTCTTTCCTTTTTTCAACCATACACCCGGCAAATACAACGTTTGTTGCGGACCTATTTCCCAATAACGACCAAGATTGTGACCGTTCACATAGACCATCCCTTTTTTCCAGTTTGTCATATCTAAGAAGGTATCGCCTGTTTTTTCTAAATTGAATGATGCACGATAATACGCAGGAGTTGCTCCCCTCTCCTTTTGGATAAGGGTTGGGGGTGAGGTGTAGGATTTATCTGTTGCAAATGCGTAATCCACCGGCATACTGAATACTTGCCAATTTTTCAATTCGGTCGTGCCGTTTTCGTTGATGATTTCTACTTTTTCGGTAATGCCTTTGTAATCCAATACACCGGCACCGAAGTTACGTCTGCCCATCGCCTCAACCAAAATGTCGAGGACTGCACTTTCACGCACAGGTGGCAATTGCAAGGAACTTTCGCCTTTCAAGCGATTTAATACACCGATGCGTTCGCCATCAATATAGACTTGCGCCCAATCGTGCGCTTCCGTTACTTTGATATATTGTGACACATCCGATTTCGCTAATGTAGTACGATACAAGATACTTCCCCAACCTTGATTGAAGTACTCCATCGAATGAATAGCTTCGCTCGTTTGTGGCTTAGGCAAATTATCAAAAACAGGGGCAGTTTCTTCCATCGTGATGGTTGGAATGGCAATCGTTTTGATAGAATCCGGAATAGTCGGCATTTTTTTCCCTTCGGGCAAATAGTTTGCCAACAAATCACGTACTTCAAAGAATTTTGGCGTTACATTGCCCTGTTCATTGATAGGGGCATCGTAATCGTAGGAAGTACAATCGGGAACATATCCGGGGAAGTTTGCGCCTGCCCAATGTCCGAAACTCGTACCGCCGTGCGTCATATACAAACTGAAAGAGATATTTTTATCCATCATTTCTTTCAAACCGGCGACCAATTCGGCTGCACTGCGCGTTTCGTGTTGAGCACCCCAATGGTCAAACCATCCCGACCAAAATTCGCTGCACATCAGCGGAGTTTCCGGACGTAGTTCTTTCAAACGCCGGAATTGTTCATCAATATTGGCGCCTGTACCGAAATTAAGCGTCCACAACAAATCATCCAACGCATTATTTTCAAAATTGGAACTCCAATCGCATTGAAACAGAGGCACTTTATCGAAACCCGATGCCTTCACGATGTCACGAACAGCCTCAATATAAGGTTTATCTACACCGTAAGCACCGTATTCGTTTTCCACTTGCACCATCAAGATATTTCCACCGTTAGCCAGTTGATAATCGCTCAACTGTTTGCCCACTTCCGCCATAAACAGTTTGACTCGTTCCACGAAATAAGGGTCTTGCGTGCGTAAAGCGATATTTTCTTTTTTGAGCAACCACCAGGGCAGTCCGCCCATTTCCCACTCGGCACACACGTATGGACCGGGGCGCACAATGACATATATGCCGTTTTTTTGCGCCAAACGACAAAATTCCGCCACATCATTATTACCTGTGAAATCAAATTCTCCTTCCTTTGGTTCGTGGATATTCCAAAACACATAGAGACAAATAGTATTCATTCCCAATGCCTTACACATTTGAATGCGATGTTCCCAATATTCTTTCGGAATACGCGGATAATGTATTTCCGCGGCTTTAATCACAAATGGCTCGCCATTGAGCAAAAAAGTTTGTTTGCCCACTTCAAACGTTTCTTTCGTTTTGTTTGTTGTACACGCTGTGCATAAAAGGGCTATCGCCACGCACAGGAGGAATATTTTTCTCATTTTTTTAGATTTATAATTTTATTGCACCGTCTTTGATGACTACATCATACACTTTGGGTTTAATCTTGAATTTTTGTTCGTAACTTTTTGTCGCTTGCTTGATAAAGGCATCGTATAGTTCGTTTTTTACCAAATTGATGGTACAACCACCAAAACCGCCACCCATCACACGCGAGCCGGTCACACCGACAGCCTTCGCTTGGTCGTTCAAAAAGTCCAATTCAGGACAACTCACTTCATATTTCCGACTCAAACCTTCGTGTGTTTCATACATTTTCTTACCCACAGCCTCGTAATCGCCTTTTTTCAAATCGGCAGGTATATCCAACAGGCGTTGTATTTCTTCAATCACAAATTCCGCACGGATATAATCTTCGGCACTCACTTCATTCGCCACTTCTTTCAGGTATTCAATGCTCGTATCACGGAGCAATTCTACTTCCGGATGATATTTTTTGATTGCAGCCACTACGTTTTCGCAAGATTGACGGCGTTTGTTGTAAGCCGATGAAGCTAATTCGTGTGTTACACAGGTGTTTATCAATACCAAACGATAGCCTTTGGGATTGAAAGGAACATATTGATATTCCAAGGAACGGCAGTCCAAGCGAATAAGAGAACCTTCTTTTCCGAAACAGGAAGCGAACTGGTCCATGATGCCGCAGTTTACGCCTACATAATTATGTTCGGTTGCCTGTCCGATTTTTGCCAATTCCAAGCGGTCGAACCAAAACTTAAATATCGAATTAATGGCATAGCCGAAACAACTTTCCAAAGCAGCAGAAGATGACATCCCTGCTCCCAAAGGCACATCTCCGGCAAACACTGTGTCAAAACCTTCAACGGTAGCCCCTCGTTTAATCATTTCTCGGCAAACACCGTAAATGTATTTTGCCCATGATTTAGCAGGCAAATCTTCTTCTTTCAAGCCAAATTCAGCGTATTCTTCCAAATCCAAAGCAAAAGCGCGGACTGTATTCGTTCCATTGGGTTTGATTTCGCAATACATGGCTTTATCTATTGCACCCGGCAGCACGAAACCACCGTTATAATCGGTATGTTCGCCAATAAGATTGATACGTCCGGGAGAAGTAAAAAGGGAGCCTTTTGTTCCTAATAATGATTTGAATTTTTTTTGAATTAATTTTATTTCCATGATATTTTATTTTTCAAATGATACATTGAGTACAGATATAGTTTGTGCAGGCAGCGCAGAATTTTGTTCGCCGTCTTCCTGTCCCACTTTTTGAGCAAAAATATTTAATTTTTGCTGCTGTTTCCACAATTCCGTATCATACGTTGGCTCCCAATCGCCTACGGATGTAGCTGTTAAATTATTAATCGCCCATTTATTGGCGGATAAATCTGTGATATTCGCAATCGTAACTTTGTTGCCTCTTTCCACATCACGAAAAATTAACAGCCATTGTTTTGCGTGGGGCGTATCGTAACACAGGATTTGCGGACGAGAAATGGGGATTTTTTTTGTTCCACCACCACTTAATGTGAAAGGAGTAGTGCGAAAACCCAAGGAAATATCTTGCCATAGTTGAGCATCATCTAAATAGATGATATGATATTGCGGAATTTTAGTATCCGCTTTGCGATAATAAGTAGCAATATACGGATTACCTGCGTTATCGGTTGTCATTGAAGTTTGGTTGATGAGTTCGCTGTTTTGCGGAATCATCGCAACCTGTTCTGCCGTTTTTGCCGTAATGGGCAATTGGTATTCGTTTCCTTTGGAATCTGTCCATGTTTTACCATCGTCCCTTGATTTTGCATAACACATATCATGGTTGCTTGCCACGTCAGGCGATTCGCGCCACACCCAAGAAAGATGTATCACATTATTTTTGTCGATACAGGTTTGCCAATAGGCACTGCGTTCGCCTTCGCCGTCAATGAGATTGTCTTGTATTTGTGTCCACTTTTGAGTATTAATATCATATGTATTTAGGACTAAATTACCTTTGCCCGATTGTCCTTCGCGATACAGGAACAGCAAATTGCCGTCTGTTGTTTGATAAAATCCGGGATAGGTTACTTTATCTTCCAATTTGCCGGTCATCGCTTGCGGCTCTTCCAAATCTAATGAAAGCGGCGATTGGGTTTTGGTATAGTTGAGTGGCGAATCGTGATGATTCCAAGCCACATGCAAATAGCCCGCACCGTCCACCATAATTGAGATACAGTTGTGTGCATCCTCTTTATTTCCTTGATAGTTAGTAGTTGATAGTTGCCAAGGACTGTCTTCGCCTGTTCGTTTGCCCAAACATAAATAACCGTCTGCATCATAATAAGCGATGAACTGTGTGTCCTTGTAAGTAACGATGGAATTGTTGCGAAAAATTACGGCATTTACAGAATTTTCCGCCCAACCTTTCATTTCGGGTTGAATTTCTTGCGCAAAAGAGGCAAGCGAAATCAGGGACATGAATAAAATGTGAACGTATTTCATATTTATCTTATTGAATGATCTTTGGGAAAACTTTTGCCGCCCCACGCTTTTTTACCGGTCCAATCCAGCGGCGGCGTTGTCCAGAACGAATGAGTGGCTGGCAATCCTAACGGTAGGAATACTTCGGAAGTGAGATACATACTTCCGTTGTTGGTGTACCAATCTGCCACATCGGGCTGGTGACCGGCAAAACCTAATTGCAAAAATCCTTTTTCGTTGAAATTTCCTTCCTGTGCAAACATCCGTTTCATGACCGAAGTCAGCGCATGACGCACCTGCCCTTCGGGCAATTCTTGTGGCAGCTGTTCTTTCCACACCAACAGCGACAAGGGTTGAAAAACACCTAAGCGATAAGTCATCGAACGCCCAAACGTAGGAAATGCAGCTTCGGGCGAAATCAAGCGTTCGAGTATTATGCCGTAGCGTTGCATCCGCTTTTTGGTATCATCAAGATTTTTCTCAACATCTTTTAGATTTTTGTCACGCAATTGTATCTTTTTATCCACCAACACCTGCAATACTTGCACATACATCGGTTGAATCACGTAGCTGTTGTAATAATCGAAAGCGAAATGTTCACCATCGGAATACCAGCCGTCGCCAACATACCATTCTTCTATTTTGCGGATGGCGGAATGAATGCGATACATATCATATTGTGCGTCTACCGTCATCAGGAAAGTTTCTACCATGGCAGAAAACAGTAACCAAT
>BNTP01000064.1 GCA_025996695.1 Bacteroidia bacterium
ATTCGTAGAAACCCCACAGTCAATGATTGCGGCTTCTTTTGTCTCGTCCCAAAGCAAATAAGTATTGACATGAATGTCGTTAAATTCAAATATTTTGAGTTGCATAGTGTAAATTTTGCAACAAAGGTAAAAAAAATTTATGAATTATGAATTATGAATTATAAATTATCGTATCTTTGTGCAAATTTTACAATACACAAAAATAGTCATTTTTTATGGAAAATACATCAGAAAACAACATTTTTATTAATGGAGAAGAACTGTCGTCAGATGACATTCGCCAGCGAATTATTTTTTCGGAAATAATCAACAGGAAGGAATACTAAAATTATTATTTGCTAATATAAAAACAACATGAGCTACAAAAAATTATCTGCGGAAGAAGCCGCAAGCCTGATCAATAACGATGACATCATCAGTTTGAGTGGATTTACCGCAACCGGTTGCCCGAAAGCCGTGCCAACCGCCATTGCCGCCCGTGCAGAAGCAGAACACGCTGCCGGCCGGCCGTTCAAAGTTGGAATGTACACGGGAGCCTCCACCGGAGAATCTGCCGACGGTTGCTTGTCGCGGGCACACGCCATCAAATTTCGCACGCCGTATCAGTCCAACAAAGACTCACGGACAGCGTTAAACAACCACGAGATGGAATATTTCGACCTGCATTTGTCAGAATTGGCGCAATACATGCGCTACGGCTTTTTCCCGAAACCCAAATGGGCGATTTTGGAAGTCTGCGACATCACCGACGACGGCAAAGCTGTGCTAACCTCGGCTGTGGGCATCGCACCGACCGCTGCGCACTTGGCAGACAAAATCATCCTCGAATTAAATAGTTACCACCCAAAGGAATTGTTGGGGATGCACGATGTGTATGAGCCGCTCGACCCGCCTTACCGTCGCGAAATTCCGATTTTCAAGGCAAATGACCGCGCAGGGTCGCCCTATTTGCAACTCGACCCGAAAAAAATTGTCGGGATTGTGGAAACAAATTTGCCAAATGAAATTGGTGCGTTCACGCCGATGGACGATGTGACAGCTAAAATTGGCCAAAATGTGGCTGATTTCTTGTCGGCAGAGATGAAAGCCGGACGTATTCCGAAGGAATTTTTGCCGGTTCAATCGGGCGTGGGCAATGTCGCAAATGCCGTTTTGGCGGCTATGGGGTCTAATCCCAACATTCCGGCATTCAATATCTATACGGAAGTGATTCAGGATTCGGTCGTAGGACTGATTCGCAGCGGTCGCGTGAAATTGGCGAGTGGCAGCTCCTTGTCGCTCACGACGGCGGTTTTGAACGAGGTGTATGCCGATTTGCCTTTCTTCAAAGATAAATTTTTGTTGCGTCCGTCGGAGATTTCCAACAATCCGGAGGTGGCGCGTCGCATCGGCATCATTGCCATCAACACGGCTTTGGAAGCGGATATTTTTGGCCATGTCAACTCGTCGCACGTCTTAGGCACGAAAATGATGAACGGCATCGGTGGTTCGGGCGATTTCTGTCGCAATGCCTACCTGTCTATTTTCACGACCCCTTCGATAGCAAAAGGCGGAGCCATTTCGGCCATAGTACCGATGGTGTCACACGTCGACCACAGCGAACATTCCGTCAAAATTTTGATTACAGAGCATGGTGTAGCCGATTTGCGCGGACTTTCGCCTCATCAACGCGCAGAAAGCATTATCACACATTGCGTAGACCCGAGTTATCAACCCTTGTTGCGCGAATATCTTAAGCTCAGTCAAACCGGCCACACGCCGGCCACGGTGGCTTCGGCGTTGTCGTTTCACGTCGCATTTGCCGAAACGGGCGATATGCGGCAGGCAAAATTCAAAGCGTGATGTTTAGCATTTGCATACCTATATATAATCAAAAGCTGAGCCTGCTGGTTCATGAACTGCACCGGCAGGCTGTGGCAACGGGCTTGGCATTTGAAATTTTGTTGATAGATGACGCTTCCGAACAGGAGTATCGCGCTGAAAATCAAGCGATTGAATTACCGAATGTGCGTTACATTCAATTAGAAAAAAATATTGGTCGTGCCAAAATTCGCAATTTGCTGGTCGAAGAATCGAAATTTCCCTACCTGATTTTTATGGATGGCGACATGAACGTGGCATCTGACGATTACATTCGCAATTACATTCCTTATATGAAAGAGGGTGTGGTGCTCGTGGGCGGACATATTTATGAATCACAGCGACCGGAATCTCCAAAATTGCTGCATTGGAAGTATGGAAAAACTCGCGAAATTGCTGCGAATAGCTTCCAAACGTGCAATTTTTTGATTGACAAATCACATTTTGACCAGGTGCAGTTTACGATAGCGTTGGATGGTTATGGGCACGAGGACACGCTGTTTGGCATTCAATTGAAAGAAGCCGGTATTGCGGTGCAACACGTTCACAATCCGTTGATTCACTTGGGATTAAACGATGCCAACGTGTTTTTGAATCGCACGGAGAATGCGTTACGCAACCTGACAAAAATCAATAAACTATTGCAAGACCAGGAGGGCAATTATTCACGGCTTTTACGCACAAAAAACACGCTGGACAAGGCGGGAATTACTGCGTTGGTACGCTTGCTTTTCCCGATTTTCAAACCCTTGCTCCGCAAAAATTTGTTAGGAAAGCATCCCTCGCTGCTTGTTTTTGACGTGTACAAATTTGGATTTTTTGTAAATTTGTGAGAAAAAAGTTGTAACTTTGTCCCAAGTTTTCTTGGGAGTGATATAATAAACGTATAATTTTTACGTTGTTGTATTGAGAGATTGTCCGGCGGGACTGAATACGCGAATCTTCCCGTGCAGCGAAGCGGAGGAAGAGGTGCACGGCGCGCCGTGCATTCTACAACCCGTAAGGGTTGAATTTTAATTAATATGTAAATAATGAAGCTATTTTTGTCTTTTGTCTTTTGTTTTTTATCTTTTGCGGCTTTGCAGGCGCAAGCGGCAGATGATGTGCTCATGACAGTGAACGGTAAAAACGTCACAAAATCGGAATTTGAGTACAGTTTCTCTAAAAATAATGGTGCTGAAGCCGTCGACAAGCGCTCTGAGGACGAATATCGGGCGCTGTTTCAAGATTTGAAGCTGAAAGTGGCAGAAGCAGAAGCGCAAGGTTTGGACACCACTGCCGCTTTCCGCAAAGAGTGGCACGAATATCGCTCGCAGTTGGTGAAATCCTACAATGTGGTGCAGGAGGGCGACTCTATCGTCAAAATTCATGTACATTATAATGTGAATGGACCTTTGGCGCGAAAAATGGAATTTGGCCGAGAGGCTGCTGATACGGATACCTTGTTTCTCGTTGAAAAAAAACCGTATTTTGTGCATGATTTCAAAAATTATTTGCAAGAACAACGGATGGACACCGCTGTGAAGGGTTTGCCAATGATTGACGCGCTGAACAACTACTTGTATCAACACGTAGCAGCTCAATTGGCACCACAATTTCCGGAATTGCCCTTTTTGTTGCAAGAATACCGCGACGGAAGTTTGTCGTTTGAAGTTACTCAAAAAGAAGTGTGGGAAAAAGCTACTTCAGACACAGACGGATTAACCCGATTTTTCAATAAAAACAAGTCCAAATACTCCGTAAACGGTAAACAGCCGAAAGTTTACACCGAAGTGCGCGGACAAGTCATCACCGATTATCAGGATTTTTTGGAAAAAGAGTGGTTGAAACAGCTCCGAAAAAAATTTACAGTTACCAGTAACCAATTAAAAATTAAAAATTAAAAATGCGCAAAAATCCACATACTTTTATTTTTTTGTCGCTGGTAGCTGTTTGCTGTTTACCGGTCACTTTTGGTTGCCAGCCAAAAGCAGACAAAGGTGAAGATGTGATTGTGCGGATAGGGGATAAAGTGCTGACCAAAACGGAGTTACAAGCAAATACGCCAATGGCATCCACATCGGAAGACAGCACGCTTTTTGCCGAAAATTATATTAAATTGTGGGTCAACAATCAACTGTTGTACGATGTGGCTCGCAAAAACACAACGAAAGACGATGAGGCGGAAATCAATCAATTGGTAGACAATTACAAAAAATCGCTCACTATTTATCACTATCAGGAGCAATTAGTGAATGAAAAATTGGCAAAAGAAGTCAGCGACGACGTCTTGGAGCAATTTTACAAAGAGCATAAAGATCTGTTTCGAGAGGTGTTGCCCAAAGATTCCACCTCGTTTGAATATATCAAACCCACAGTGCGAGAGATGGTTATCAATCGCAAAAAGATGGAATTTTTGAAAAAAATAGAGGATGATTTGTATAATAAAGCGCTGAAAAATGGGACGGTAGTCTTTTATAATTAAGAAAAATATGAAAAACATAAAAAAAACAGTGTGTGTGAGCCTCGTGTGTTTGCTATTGGCCGGTAATTGCTCATTGGCAACTGCCCAAAAAAACATCATTGACGAAGTGATTTGGGTGATTGGCGATGATGCGATTTTCAAGTCGGACGTAGAGATGATGCGCCAACAAATGCTGTACGAAAATCAGCAGATACAAGGCGACCCGTATTGTTTTATCCCGGAGCAAATTGCGGTTCAAAAACTGTATTTGCATCAAGCAAAATTGGACAGCATCAATGCCCCTGATTCGGAAGTTTTTCGGATGGTGGACGCTCGCATCAACAATGCAATCACCCGTGCAGGCTCTAAAGAACGCTTGGAACAAGAAATGGGTAAGCCGTTGAGTGCCATTCGCGAAGACTTGCGAACCCAAGTACGCGAAGGTTATATGGTGCAAACGCTGCAAAAAGAGCTGGTGAAAAACGTGAAAGTGACACCTTCGGACGTGCGCACGTTCTACGAACGCATCCCGAAAGACAGTCTGCCGTTTATCCCAACCACTGTGGAAGTGGAAATTATCACCAACGAGCCAATCATCTCGCTCGAAGAAATGGATTATGTCAAAGAACGTTTGCGCGATTATACCGAACAGGTGACGAGCGGCAAGCGGGACTTTTCTACTTTGGCACGTCTGTATTCGGAAGACAAAGGTTCTGCCATCCAAGGCGGCGAATTGGGTTTTATGGGCAAGGGACAACTCATGCCGGAGTTTGCTGCTGCCGCATTTGAACTCAACGACCCCAAACGGGTGTCGCGCATCGTGGAAACAGAATACGGCTACCATATTATACAGTTGATTGAAAAACGGGGCGACCGGGTGAATGTGCGTCACATCCTGCTGAAACCGCAAGTGACGAAAGAAGAATTAGAAACGGCAAAAATACGTTTGGACTCCGTCCGCATCGACATTTTGGAAGGCAAGGATGGCAAAACCATCTCTTTTGAGGATGCTGTGCCCTACGTTTCACAGGACAAAGACACGCGCATGAACAATGGTTTGATGGTCAACACAAGCGAGACGGAACGCTATGGCACTTCCCGTTTTGAAATGTCTGAATTGCCGATGGAAATTGGCCCCATCGTCGACGCCATGCAAGTGGGTGATGTTTCGCGCGCATTTTCAATGAAAAATGCCAAGCAAAAAGATGTGGTCGCAATCGTGAAACTGAAATCGCGGACGGCAGGTCACAAAGCAAGCCTCTCGGAAGATTATCAGGCTCTGAAAGGGCTGGCTGAGGAGCAAAAACGGCAGGAAGCTCTCGAAAAGTGGTTGAAGCAAAAACAAAAAGATACCTACATTCGCATCAATGAAAAGTGGCAAAACTGCGATTTTCAATTCAAAGGTTGGGTGAAAAGTGAATAAAACAATTCTTTTTTGTGCATTTTTTATTTTGGCAAGCGTTTTTTGCGCGTCTACAGCCCAAAAACAAACAAAATCCAAAGTAAAAATGGAGTATGCCGACTCAACCGTAATGAGTTTCGATAATCCGGGCGTGCACGTCATGGTGGGCAATGTCAAATTCTCACACAAAGGAGCTGTGATGACCTGCGACAGTGCCAATCTCTACGAGGCAGAAAATTCTTTGGACGCTTTCAGCAACGTGACTATCAATCAAGGCGATTCCGTGTTTTTGTACGGCGATTTTTTGCGTTACGACGGCAATCTCAATGAAGCGAAAATGTGGGAAAATGTGCGCATGGAAAACGCCTCGATGACGCTTTTTACAGAAGATTTGATGTTCGACCGCAACCGCAATCTGGCGTATTATTTCGATCATGGCACGCTGGTGGACGAAAACAACGAATTGGTGTCCGTTTACGGGGAATATTCGCCTTCAACCAAATTGGCAAGATTCAGAGACCAAGTCGTGCTCACTAATTTCAGCGAAAGCGAGGAGGAAATCGAAACGGGAAATGATAGCATCAACGTCCGCGACAGTATTTCAGAACACGGCCCTGTCAATTTTGTGCTCACGACCAACGAGCTTGAATACTCCACGATTGACAAGGTTGCGACCATTCTCGGCAAAACCAAAATAGTGTCTGACAGCGCGATAATCTACTCTACGCGAGGCAAATACGATACGGTAAATGATTTGGCTACGCTTTACGACCGCTCGCTCGTAGTGTCGAAAGACGAAACACAAACGATGACCGGCGACACGCTGTTTTTCAACCGTGCAACAGGGTTTGGCGAAGCTTTTGGTAATATGGTGCTCAACGATACGCTTCAAAAGGTGATTCTCATGGGCAATTATGGCTATTTTGACCAGCAACGTGACTTCGCTTTTGCCACTGATTCTGCCCAAGCAATCGAATACAGTCAAAAAGATTCGCTCTTTCTGCATGCCGACACGTTGCAAATGAGGACTGTCAATAACGCGGGTGCCGAAAAAGCGGAGCGGGAATTGAAAGCTTTTTATGGCGTGCGTATCTATCGTGTGGATTTACAAGGCGTTTGCGATTCGCTGCAATTCAACACTGCCGATTCGACACTCTACCTCTACAAAAATCCTATCCTGTGGAATACCGGTTATCAAATCACGGGCGAAAAAATGGAAATTCTGTTCAATGATTCCACCCTTGAACGTGTAAACATCCTCAATCGGGCGTTTGCGATGGAAGAAAAAGATTCCACCTATTTCAATCAAGTGAAAGGCAAGGACATCCATGCTTTTTTCACAGCGGGCGAGATGACACAAGTGGATGTCATCGGAAGCAGCGAATCAATTTATTACCCGATAGAAGACTCCGGAACAGAGTTTATCGGTCGCAACAAGAGCGCGAGCGAACGCATGACGCTCTATATTGAAAATCGCGAACCTTGGAAAATCGCGTGGTTTCCTGCCACACAAGGCGAGATGTTGCCGCTGGTCGACTTAATTCCCTCGTCGAAATTTCTGCAAGGTTTTTACAATTACAATTATCTGCGACCGGTGGATCGTTACGATATTTTTAGAAAAACGGTCTTCAAAACGGAAGATCTCCCGCCGCCTACACGTCATCAAAAACGCTAATAAATACTGATATATGAAAACATTACAAGTGAAACATGCGGCTTCCCTGCCCAACATCTTGGACTGGAAATCGAAAGCCGAATTGCTGATGCAGGTTGCCAATCAAGGTGCTGTGAACACCGTGAACTGGCCTGAAAGCTACCCTTACTGTCCCGAGGTGAAATTTTACACCGCTTGGGCAGGCAACACTTTTTATTTGCTGTTTGACGTGCAGGAAGATGCCGTGCAAGCACTTAACACAGGCTATCAATCGCCTGTTTGGCAAGATTCGTGCGTTGAATTTTTTATTCAAACGCCTGATCCGGAAGAAAACACCTATCGAAATTTCGAGTTCAATTGCATTGGGGGCATACTGGCTTCTGTGCGTCGTAGTCGGAAAGATTATCAGTCGTTTTCAGATGCGGAAATGGACAAATTGGTTGTCCACACTTCGTTGCCAAAACAGCCCATCACGACCCCAAAGGCGTGTCATTGGCAATTATTGGCTGAAATGCCATTTGAAATGCTGGGACTCCCCAACAAGAATCCGATTGGTCGAAAACTGCGGGCAAATTTCTATAAATGTGGCGATGAAACACCTCAGCCGCATTACCTGAGTTGGAATCCCGTTGAAACGCCCACTCCGGATTTTCATCGCCCCGAATTTTTTGGAAGCTTAGAAATGACGGAATAAAGTCCGCCTGAGTGTCGCTATAGCCCAAAGGTCGAAGGGTGAAAGGTAAAGGGTGAAAGGTGAAAGGTGAAGGGTGAAAGGTGAAGGGTGAAGGGTGAAGGGTGAAAGGTGAAAGGTGAAGCCCTCAAGCTTGGGGCTATCTCGAACCATCGCGCTTTTCTGATGGCCCGAGGTAACCCCTCTTACTTGAAGCAAAAATCAACCATTTCGCATGAAAAATGCGAAGATCAAAGCTCGTAGATGAAACCACAAACAACAACATCAAATGTCCAAGACGCATCGGACCGATACAGCCGTATTCGCCGGAGCCGAGGCACCATTTTGGTTAAGACAACCAGTATATATAGTATTCGAGCCGCGATGCCAATACAGTGCACCGATATCCCATCCGCTTCCAGAGCTAGTGCTCGTGTTCACAATACCAGCGAGCGCCGAATTGCACCATTCATCTTGCAATATGTACGCTGACCTCCCACCCCCAGATCCATCGACCAAGGTGTTGTTCCAGGCAAATCTGAACATATTCCACTGGGTATTATCCGGCACCGACCACCCCACGCCAAGCGCAGCGCAGGCGGCGGCTGCGTCACTCTGGAGATAATAATAGCCTCGCTCGCCCGCAGTTTCACCCGGGTACGTGGTCACCACATTTGGCGTGACTTCGGCAAGATTTGTCGTTGTCCAGCAAAGATTATCTATACCAGTATTATTATAATTCGCTGTCGTATAAGTTTTAATCAGGTCGCCGCATTTCCAAGGTGTTGTGACTATCTCCGGCACCTCTACCTCTGCCGTGATGTTAAACGGCGTCACATCCGGAATAGAGAACACAATCTCTTCGCCGTCCAAGCCCAGCGTCAGCAAAAACGTGTATTGCCTGCCCGCTTCAAACACGATGCCTTGCGCTTTATTCGCAGGGTCGTGCAGACGGAAAACTACCTGACGCTTATTCACAGTGTCGTTCGTGAGATAATCCACTTCGGCAACGGTCGCGTACAAATAGGAAGCATCTGGCAGCGAGCCGTCTATTTCGGCAACCGTGCCATATTCCGGCGTGGCGCCGGTGAAGGCTCCCAACACAGTTTCCTGCGGCAGCACCATCAGACCGTTACTCGCATTGGTTATCGCGGTATAATCGTCACCGGTGGTTCCGGTGCCGTAAGGCACAAGCACATTCGTGCTCCCAAGATCCACTTTGTATGTAACCGAATCGTGTTGTGCTTTCCAAGCAACGTCGTATGCTCCCGCGAGATGCGTAAATGGATCTGCTGCATTCGGTACCGAATCCAACATGTTGAGCGTTCCCTTCGATTTCAACTTACTCAACGCCAATTCTTTAATCACATACGTCTTGTTTTTGTTCTGATTCTGCGCCTTGAACACAATTCGTGACGGGTGCATTTCAAATTGTCGCAAAAACGAACTACCTTTGTCATCATCAAATCACTCAATATTATGACAAAAGAAGAATATCTGTCCCTTGCCGCCAGTCGGTATGAGGCATTAGAAAAGTTGAAAGAGCATGACAATTTTTACGATTACGAGAAAAATTTCGATGCCATTTGGACCGATTTAGGTCGCTTGTATATGGAATCGCAGTTGAATGAAACGTCTAAAACAAAAGATAGACGTAAAAAAAAACTCTAACCAGATACGGGTCCATGTCCATCGTAAAGAGCAATCCCTACATGCAGTCGCATCATCAGGGCTTCGGAGTAAGTCCCTACATGCAAGAGTTGATGGTCTATGCCGGTCATTTGGACTGTTATGAACGCGGCAATGAAATATTGCAGCATTTTCTGTCCATAGAAGTCAGTCCTGCACAGATTTATCGGGTAACGAATGCCGTATCTGAATCTTTGTCGTCGGAAGATGATTCTACGGAACGAACTTTACCTCCGATAAGTTCAACAGAAGTTCTTTATGCAGGTGTTGACGGGTCAATGATAAGTACAAGGGAAAAGGGTTGGAAGGAAGTGAAATTAGCCCGTCTGTTCAGGAGCAGCGATTGCATGAATCCCAATACGAACGTATCTTACCTGAGCCAATCGCAGTACATAGCCCATTTTGGCAACAGCAAGGATTTTTGTTCCAAAGCAGAAGATGTCATAGATTCTTATGGGCAGTTGAAAAACCGTTTGGTATTTCTGACGGATGGAGCCACATGGATAAAGAATTGGATAGAAGACAGTTATTCGGATGCATACGCTATTTTGGACTATTTTCATGCCTGTGAACATCTGCACAATTTTGTAGACAGTTGTTTCAAAGAGGATACAGTATCCGGGCAAATATGGTTCAAGGAGCAGAAAGAATTATTGTATGAATCGCAAGTGGAGCAAGTGATTACAAA
>BNTP01000065.1 GCA_025996695.1 Bacteroidia bacterium
ACATTTCTAGAACAAAGGTAATGAAATTTGGGGGTGCGACACCCAAAATGGGTGTCGCAAAATCGCTTTCGCGCTGATTATCAGTGTTTTATGAAAATGTTAATTTATGTTATGACGAAGTCAGGAGTGCCTTGCACCCAAGAAAAAACTGTAATTTGCTCTTCATTACTTTGCACCTCTTTTTCAAACACTTTGCTGCCCGAAGTATTAAAAATACTCACTGTTTTGCCGGATGCGTTTTTGATTGTTACCGTTTCTTTGGCGGGATTAGGATAAACTGCAAATTGCTCTACGAGTGCCGATTGTATAACAGAGCTCCCGCTTGTCCACTTTGCATACAGCGTTATGTCATTTGCGACCACATCGTTGTCAAAATTCCAAGCGGTGGTGCAAGCCGCATTTGTGTACCAGCCATCAAAGGAATAACCTGCACGTGTGGGGTCAGCGGGTTGATTTATTGTTGCATCAGCCGTTGCGCTTTGCGGATCAATGGTGCTACCGCCTTGCGAATTAAATGTCACGTCAACCAACCATTTAGCATACAGCGTCATACTGCCTGATACTCCATTGCTAAAATTCCATTTATTGATGTAATCGGCTGCTTGATACCAACCATCAAAAGTGTAACCATTGCGAATGGGATCTGCGGGCTGAGTAGTTGTGTCCCACTCGTTATCCACCGTTTGTGACGCAACAGCACTACCTCCTTGCGCATTAAATGTTATGACAATGGGCGCAACCGTCGTAAAAGTAACTTGATTTCCATAAATAGTTCCTAATGAACCGGTAGCATAAGCACGCACATAATAAGTTGTTCCTGCGGTCAAACCGTTGTTAACAGTGTAGCTATAATTCCCTGTGTTTCCGGAATAAGAAGCAACCACTTTGGTGTCACTTATGGTAGGGTTCTGCGATGTGGAATAGCAGAAGCCTCGTTCTGTATATTTGGGATTGCCGACAGATGTGATATTTCCGTAGAACGTTGCTGATTTCCGTCCGATACTTGCAACATCCGAAGTAGTCGCTTCCGGAAAATGATCGGTATTGGCATGCAAAATATCAATGAAATTATTGGCGGCATTTTGCATGGCTGCAAAGTTAGTTGCCCCCAAGGATGTACTACAGTCTAACACCAAACAACAGCTATCCGCTTGCTGATACTTTCAGAAGTGGAAGCATCCTCTACATCTTCGTAGTAGGTAGAGCCATCCGAGCTCATTTCTACTTTTATGTTGGTAATAATAATTTCATTACCCCCGTATACAAATTTTAGGTTATTGAGAGGTATTTCTATTTTATTGTCCGCACTGCTCTGTGTCCCTGTTATAGGAGCATCAAAAGAGGCATAGCTACCCGCAGTAATAATAGACAATGTACGTCCTACAATTTTAGCATCAATAACATCGCGATGCCCTCCGGCTGTTATCGTGAATGAGCAGTATCGTAAACCAAAGCCGAAGGAAACACACGTCCGTCAACAGAATATAAGGAGCTTGATCCATTATCAATCCCATCGGTAAACGACACCACAAAAATTTTATCAAAAGCCGGCAGATTGTCAGCATTAAAGAGGGTAACTGATTTAGATACTGCATAGCACAATGCTGTGCGATCAACATCGTTATTCTTGCTCAAAATAAACGATTTTGCGGCATCCAAATCGTTTGAAATCGGAAAAGTCGAGACGGTGCTATTAAATGCTACCACACCAACATAAACTTGACCCGACGGCGTTTGCGAATGGGCGCAAATAAAAGTCGCCAACATCACAATCAGTAAAAAGATTTTTCTCATTTTTCTCATTTTTAAAATTGCTTTACGTCCGCCCTTATACGGACACTTTAATTAATAATTTGTATTTCTAAAATTTGAGCATAAAAAAAGCGCGATACTTAAAATATCCGCTTCTTGAGGTATTTAGCGTAACCCGATTACTGCAAATAAGTTAAGTTCACGCTTTCACACGTGAACATTACACTTATCTTTCAGTATTCTTTATAATCGCTAAATTTTCAAGAAGAAAGATACAAGCTAATGCTTTCTTTAATATGTCTTACAATGTGTTATTGCGCACATTATGTTTGTTTTATATCATACTTTGATCATTTTTATGTTTCATTAGTTTGCAAATTTACGAACATTTTTTTGAACAACAATGCAAAAAATGCAATTTTTAATCAAAAATCGCAAATAAAAACAGAAAAGCATGTAACAAGATGCAAAAACCTGAGGTAATTATTTTATAAAGGCATATCGCACTAAATAAAATAAGCCATTCCAAAAATAATTTGTACCTTTGTCGAAAAAATAAAGAATTGAAATATTTCCTGATAGCAGGCGAAGCAAGCGGTGATTTACACGCATCCAATTTGATGCGGGAATTGAACGCGCAGGACAGTCAAGCGGATTTTCACTATTTTGGTGGCGACCTGATGCAGGCTGTTGGCGGCACGTTGCTCAAACATTATCGCAACATGGCTTATATGGGTTTTATCCCTGTTTTGATGCACCTGCCGCAGATTTTTGCGAATGCCAAATTGTGTAAACAAAGCATTCGCGACTATCAGCCGGACGTGGTCATTTTTGTGGATTATCCCGGATTTAACCTCCCAATGGCAAAATTTGTCCAAGCAGAACTACACATTCCGACCTTATATTATATATCGCCGAAAATTTGGGCATGGAAAAGCTACCGCGTCAAGGACATTAAAAAATACGTCGACAAAATGTTGTGTATCCTGCCTTTTGAGGTAGATTTTTACAAAAAATACGATTATAAAGTCGATTATGTCGGCAATCCAACCGTGGATGCCATCGCCGCACGCGACCATCAAGATGAAGCGTTTGAAACATTTTGTAATGCTAATTCATTGAGTAACAAGCCCATCATCGCTCTTTTGGCAGGTAGTCGCAAGCAAGAAATCAAAGACAATTTGCCAACGATGCTCGCTGCCGCCGCCGCTTTTCCCGACTATCAATCCGTCATCGCCGGTGCGCCGGGCATTGATGCGAACTACTACGAACAATTCGCCCGTCATGTCGACCGACCCCGAGCGGAGTCGAGGGGGAGCGGAGACACCCCATCACCAATAGCCATTGTCTTCAACCAAACCTATCGCCTGCTCCAACAATCGCACGCCGCTTTGGTGACATCCGGTACCGCTACTTTGGAAACTGCGCTCTTGCGCACTCCACAAGCCGTGTGCTACAAAACGCCAACCGCCATCAAACATTTAGTAACATGGGTTTGGAAACATTTGTTTAAGTGCAAATACATCTCGTTAGTCAATCTAATTGCCAACAAAACAGTGGTCAAAGAGCTGTTTGGCAACACCTTTTCAACGGATAAAGTGCGCCACGAATTGGGATTACTGCTCAATGACAACAGCTACCGGCAAGCGATGGCAAAAAATTATGATGATGTAATCGCCAAATTAGGTACTGTCGGAGCCTCCGAAAAAGCCGCGAAAATAATTAGCAGTTATCAGTTACCAGTTACCAGTTACCGGTTAGCAGTTAGCAATTATCAGGGCAAATTTCATTTCAAACAATTTGCTATTCAGCACGATTTATGTGCCATGAAAGTAGGCACAGACGGCGTTTTATTGGCTGCCTGGACTCCCCCTCTTGAGGAGGGGGCCGGGGGGAGGCTTTTGGATTTAGGCTGCGGTTCGGGTTTGATTGCTTTGATGTTGACTCAAAAAACACATCCTGATGATGTTACAATAGACGCGATTGACATTGACGAAAATGCTTATAATCAAGCGATTATCAACTTCAACAATGCGCCGTTTAAGACAAAACCGAATGCGATTCACGGTGATTTTCGTACATTTGCACCCGAAGAAAAATACGATTTGATTGTTTCTAATCCGCCTTTTTTTGTAGACTCTCTGCCATCGCCTGATGCAGGACGAACGACTGCGCGACATACCAATACGCTGCCTTTCAGCGATTTAATGCAACACAGCGCAGAATTATTGACCGAGAACGGGCGATTGTCGTTGATTTTGCCGTTTGATGCTTTCGATGTCATTCAGTCGCTGGCCGAAGAAAACAATTTAACATTGACACGCAAAACCGCAGTCAAACCCAAAAACGACGCTTTGCCGAATCGGATTTTGCTGGAATACACTAAGCAGTTACCAGTTACCAGTTACCAGTTACCGGTTACCGGTTGCCGGTTGCCGGTAGGCGATGAATTGAGTATTCGGACGGCTCAAGGCGATTTTAGTGCCGAATACATCGCGTTGACAAAAGATTTTTACCTAAACTTCCCCGAATGAGAAAGATCGTTACCATACTCGGGGCACGTCCTCAATTTATAAAAGCCGCTGCGGTCAGTCGCCGGTTTCAGCAACTTGGCATTGAAGAACGAATCGTTCATACGGGGCAACATTTCGACCAAAATATGTCGTCGGTGTTTTTTGAAGAACTGGAAATTCCGCGTCCTGCTCACCAATTAGCGATTCATTCGCTGTCGCACGGTGCGATGACGGGACGTATGCTGGAAGCTCTCGAACCCATTTTGTTGGATGAAAAACCGGACGGGGTGCTGGTTTACGGCGACACCAATTCGACCTTAGCAGGCGCGTTGGCAGCAGCAAAATTGAATATTCCCGTGATTCATATCGAGGCGGGCTTGCGCTCGTTCAACAACCAAATGCCGGAAGAAATCAACCGCATTTTGACTGACAGGCTATCGAAAATGCTGTTTTGCCCTACTCAATCCGCCATAGAAAATCTGCAGCGCGAAGGATTTGAGCACTTTGCTATTGATATGGTTAAAAATGGCGATGTGATGCAGGATGCTGCCTTGTTTTATGCCCAAAAAGCGGAAGAAAAATCGGATATTATTCAACGACTGTCCTTGAAAAATTTTGCGCTTGCTACCATTCACAGGCAAGAAAACACCGACTCCCTCGAAGTATTGAAGGAAATTATCGAAGGCTTAAACGCGATTCATGCACAATTGCCGGTGCTTGTGCCGCTGCATCCACGCACGCGAAACTTGATTGCTCAATACCACATCCCTGTTCGTTTTCAGACAATTGAACCGGTGGGCTATTTCGATATGATTATGCTGCTGAAATCGAGCAAAATTGTGCTGACCGACAGCGGCGGCGTCCAAAAAGAGGCGTTCTTTTTCGGAAAACATTGCATCACACTACGCAAAGAAACCGAATGGGTCGAATTGGTCGAAAACGGATATAACATGCTGGTAGGCAGCAATCCCGAAAAAATGCAACAAGCCTTTGACCAGCTGATAACGAAAACGTCTGATTTCAATGTCAATCTTTACGGCAGCGGACACGCAGCGGAAGTGGCAGCAAACTACATTTTAGCGCATTAAACGATGCAGGAAATCAGCAACTACATATTGCAATTTTTGCTCCACGAGCCGCCAAACAGCCCTTTGCTCGAAGCTGTCGGCTACACCTCCGATGCGACTGAATTTGCTCGTTACAAAGTAGTGATTGTAAAATCGGATTTTTTTGACGACGCGGTTTACGGTACAGCAAAATCATTGCCCAAACTACCGCTCAAAGAAATCGAAAATATGCCCTTCCTTTATGGGGAGGACAAAATCGAACGACAAGGCGATACAATTATTTTGCATGCCGACCTCATTGCAAGCACCTATTTTCTGATTTCGCGCTACGAAGAAATATTGCGGCGCGAGGTGCGCGACCAACACGGACGTTTCATCGGGAAAAAATCATTGCCCGGGCAAGCGGGATTCATTCACCGCCCCATCGTTGATGAATACGGCGCATGGTTGCGACGCTGCCTACACGATGCCGGTTGCCACGTAAACGAACCACAACGCGCATTGCATCAAATTTATTTGACGCACGATGTGGACGCGATTGCTCATTACAGAAATATCCGAAGCGTCGTCGGCGCACTCATTTCCCCCCTCTCCAAATGGAAAGGGGCCGGGGGTGAGGCTAATCCGGCAGAAGCAAAAATCGCCTTAAAAACCTACTTCGGCGGCATACAACACGATCCCTGGTTCACGTTCCCCACCCTATTGAAACAAAACCACAAGTTAAAAAATCGCGCCGAAACAATCGTATTTGTTAAATCCGGAGGCGGGAAATCGCCCGAAGACAAACCGAGAATGAACACCGCAAGCCCCGATTTTCAATATCTATTCGAATTGTTGAAAAACAATGATGCAAAAATTGGCTTGCACGCAAGTTATGCCGCCGGAATAGCACCCAACTTAGTTGCCAGCGAAAAAACAACCCTTAAGCACTCTCTACCCCCCTCTCTCTTTGGAGAGGGGCTGGGGGTGAGGCTCAACCGACATCATTATTTAAGTTCCCGCGAACCCGAAGACATGCAAGGACTAATCGAAGCGAACATAACCGACGATTTCACCATGGGATACGCCGACGTAGCCGGTTTTCGACTTGGCACATGTCGGGCGGTGCGCTGGATAAATCCTAACACGAAAACGCTGACATCTTTATGGCTGCACCCACTGACGGCGATGGACGGCACGCTCAACGACGAACGCTACATGCACCTGAACGAAAACGAGGCATACGATTACGTCACAAAATTGATTGACGTGACCCAAAAATACAACGGCGATGTGTGCCTGCTGTGGCACAATACTTCCATCGCACGGGAGGCCGAAAACTATCTTGGCACATTATACAACAATTTAATAGATTATTTAGCAACAAAATGAAAAAACAAAAAACAATCCCCAAAACAGCCATTGTGTGCGTCACCAACGACCTTGCCACCGACCAACGTGTGAACAAAACGTGTTTGGCACTTCAAAAAGCAGGCTATGAGGTAATAGAAACCGGACGTTTACTTGCCAACAGTTTGCCGCTCGACCGTCCTTACCGCACCCGACGGATTAAATTGTGCTTCAATAAAGGGGCTTTGTTTTACGCCGAATACAACATTCGTTTATTTTGCTATCTGCTGTTTGCCCAATCGGATTTGATTTATGCCAACGATTTAGACACTTTGCTCGCCGCTTTTTGGGCTGCAAAATGGCGCAACAAAGAACTGATATACGATAGTCATGAATATTTTACGGAAGTGCCGGAGCTGGTCAATCGCCCCAAAACACAACGCATTTGGCAAAAAATAGAAAGTTTTATATTTCCAAAACTCGACAAAATTATCACCGTCAATCAATCCATTGCCAAATTATACGCCGACCAATACCATAAAGAAGTTCAGGTAGTAAGAAATATTCCACCGACATTTATTCCTGAACGGACAAAAACTCGGAAGGAACTCAATTTGCCTGAAAATAAGCACATTATAATCATTCAAGGAACCGGAATCAACAGAGACAGAGGGGCGGAAGAAGCTTGTTTGGCCATGAAATTTCTGGAAAATTACGTCTTGCTGATTATTGGAAGCGGCGATGTGTTTCCGACGTTGGAAGATATTATTGCCGAAAACCAACTGCAAGCTAAAATCTTGATTAAGTCTAAAATGCCGTTTGCCGAGCTGCGACAATACACGCTCAACAGTGATTTGGGGCTGGCTATTGATAAAAACACGAATTTGAATTATTTGTATTCCTTGCCCAACAAGCTTTTCGATTACATCCATTCCGAAATTCCTGTTTTGGCATCCAATTTGGTTGAAATAAAACAAATCATCGACAAATATGACATTGGTTATTTTATTGAGAATCACGATCCACAGCACATTGCAGCAAGAATTGAAAGCATTTTTGCCGATACAACACGGTACAATGTCGTAAAACAAAATACGCAACGAGCCAAAAATGAGCTTAATTGGGAAAATGAGAAAAAAACATTGTTACAAATCATCAAAAAATGAAAGATAAATGGATTTACGCCATGGCGTTGGTTTGCGTCATCATCTGGGGGACAACATTTGTATCCACCAAAATACTGATAAACAACGGATTAACGCCGTCTGAAATCTTTTTTATGCGCTTCGTCCTGGCTTATATCGGATTGCTATTCATGGCTCCACCCAAATTGTCCTCAAAAGTGAATTGGAAAGACGAAGGGCTGTTTTTAATCATCGGATTGACGGGCGGTTCGCTCTATTTTTTAGCCGAAAACACGGCTTTGCAGTTGTCCCAAACCTCGAATGTGTCGCTACTCGTGGCAACAACGCCCATTTTAACGGCCTTAGTGATGCGCGTGGCAGATAAAACCGCGAAAATCCGGAAAAATTTGATAATTGGTGCGAGCATCGCATTAACCGGCGTGGCGTTGGTCGTTTTCAATGGACAAACAGTGCTGAAAATTTCGCCATTGGGCGACTTTTTAGCCATCTTTGCATCTTTTTTATGGGCGATTTACGGATTAGTAATCAAAAAATTAGATGACAAATATTCAACTTTTATCATCACGCGCAAAGTCTTTTTCTACGGCATCCTGACGATTTTGCCGGTCTTCCTTTGGGAATTAGGGCGATCGCAAGGATCGCCCCTACATAACCCACAAACCGCTATTTTCAACGCCGAAGTGCTGTTCAATCTACTCTACCTCGGTATCGCCGCCTCGCTGATTTGTTATTTGATTTGGAATAAAGTAGTCGAAAAATTGGGCGCAGTAAAGTCGTCCAACTTTATTTACATCGTGCCACTCACATCCCTGATTACTGCCGCCATCGTGCTCCACGAAACCCTCACGCCCATCGCCCTGCTCGGTGCCGCTTTCATTTTGGTGGGTGTCTATTTGTCAGAAAAAAATTGGTAAAATCAAACAGGGCAACCATCAAAATATGGAAAAAATGCTTTTCAAGCACCGGCTTTGAAAATCCCCCCAACCCCCGAATTCCCCCCCCATTTTCACCCAAAAACGAGGATTCCTGTTAAGAATCCTCGTTTTTTTATTTTCTTGAAATGAAGGCATTTTCATTTCGAGAACAAAAGTACGACCTATACTCCAACCAAACAAGTATTTAACAAAGTTTGACAGAAAAACTTCATATACTAAACTCGGTTAATATATGATAAATAATTAGTATCTTTGCAGCCAAAAACGCTATGATACAATTAAACATTAGAGCAGAAGACAAGCCAATCATTGCTGATGTCAGGTACACACAACCTCATCCGCGAGTTATGCAGAAATATGAGGCTTTGCATTTGAAAGATTGCGGTTTGTCAAACAAAATGATATGCAGCATATTAGATATATGCAATATCACACGAATTACTAACCGTTTGTAACACAACATATATCAATGCTCTAAGTGTTTGTGAATTATTGGAACAGATTGCGCAGAAGCAGAGTAAAATTCCTGTTACAATTGTATTGGACAATGCGCGGTATCAGCACTGTAATTATGTAATGGATAAGGCAAAATCATTAGGGATTGAATTGTTGTTTTGGCCCTCATATAGCCCAAACTTGAATATTATTGAGCGTTTATGGAAATGGACAAAGAAAGATTGCCTCAATTGTAAGTATTACAGCAAAGTTGCAGAATTTACCGAAGCAATAAATTGCTCACTTATGAAAACTAAAAATAAAGAAAATAAAAGTGAACTAGATACGCAATTAGCGCTCAATTTTCAATTATATGATAACTCAAGTTATGACCGAGCATAGTATAGATGCCAACACGACCGGAAATGCGGCGACGGCGCTCAAAACCGCCGGAAGAATTTCTGTGACAAGTACGCCCTCAACCACTGTTGGCGGGCTAACGACCATCTCATCGCCAACATACACAACTGGGAGGAATATAACCGTCGAAGTGCAAGTGAACAGCACTAACGCAACCAGGGCCGGGGCTATGCCTGCCACCAACTATAGCTACGTGGCTGCCCGATTAAAAACATCGAAATCCGGCGTTGATTGCGACTTCGTCTTACCCGGGTGGACAGCGCGGATTCGCGGGTTATGCATCTTAAAATCAAGTGGTGCAAGAAACCCGACAAGCGCAACTGCCTTCTGCCGCTCGCAGCGTTACGCGTATCTTGCCACCATAGATGAATTGCGATATTTGCGCAGTACTGAAACACTTGGGGATGGGAACTGGATTTCGAGTGACTACATAATTATAACATATCCTAATGTAATTCCGGCGCAATTGTTCTGGAATGCTAGTGTTATGTTAATCACTAAATGTCGGATATAAACGCTTTAGTTTTATGCGCGCATCCTTAGCCGTGAATTGCCAATTGATTTTTGCATTTTTTTTATTTCTATGCATTTGCCACGCCAACACTTCTTCTTGCATTTCGTCCATTGTTGCAATATGTCTGTTCAAACATTGCGCATTTAGCACATGTAGTTCTATCTCTGCCATATTCAGCCAACTGCCATGTTTGGGTGTAAAAACAAACTCAAATCTGTCAATCAAT
>BNTP01000066.1 GCA_025996695.1 Bacteroidia bacterium
CCTTTGCACTCAAGAAGCTCTCGGACATACCGATTTCAAGGCACGTCAAGATTAAAATGGAGGCTAATCCTTTCGATTCAGCTTGGGATGCTTACTTTGAAAATAGACGCTTTGAGCGCCTATGGGGGCAGTGGCTTAGGCTACATCAATTTAAGGGAACTACCCACTAGGATGGGGTTGCTCCGGTTTAATGAGAGTGATATTAAACTTTGTAATCACCTGAGCTGTATGCGGTGAAAGGCGCACGTACAGTTCTTAAAGGGGAAAGCGGCGGTAACGCCGCCGACCTACTTAATTGTATCGAAAAGGATTTCGTATGAAAAAAATTATATTTATTTCCTGCCTGTTGTGCGCGCAATTTGTTGTGGCACAGCGCTCCGAGTCGGTCACGTCGGACAATCTCCTGCGCGAGGGACAACAGTTGTATGCCGATCAGAATTATTTGGGCAGTCGCGATAAATTGAAACAGCTCCAAGTTTCGACTTCGCTCAGCGACCCTGAAGTGGATTATCTGTTGCTCGCATCGGCTTTCCGCTTGGGCGAATTGGATGATGCGACGCCCCTTTTGGCGTTTGTCAAAGCGCATCCGCGATCGATTCACACGAACGAACTCGCGTTCATGATTGCAAACGTTTTGTTTGAGAAAAAGAAATCGACCGCTGCTGAAAAATGGCTGAATCAATGCGATATCAACGCTCTTTCGCAAGCCGATCAAAAACGCTATGCGTTCTATAAGGGCGTTTTAGAACTCAAAAACGGACAATACGATGCCGCTGAAAGATGGTTTGAGCCGCTGAAAAACGACCCGATTTTTCAACAGGATTTACCTTATTATCTGGCACAAATAGATTTTGTAAAAGGCAATTACACTGCCGTGATTCGCCGTCTTAAGCCGTTGATTGACAAGTATCCGGACACGATGGCGACCGAAGATTTTGGACGATTGGGGGTGTCCTTATATAAGGAGGGCGATTTTCAAGCCGCCGTCCATTATTTGGAACAGCGTCGGCCGGCAAGCAATGCATTCGGTCAAAACGTGTATCTCGCTCTGGGACAGTCGTATGTGCAACTCAAAGACATGAATCGCGCTTTGCAATCGTTTCAAACTGCGGCTCACATGAATGCAGACCCTCGCGCCAAAGAGGCCGCAATGTACAACCACGCGATTCTCCTGCATCAAAATTCCACTACCTCATTGAAAGAATCGGTGAAGGCTTTGGAAAATTTCCTGAACGTTTATCCAAAGTCTGAATACGCCGACCAAGTGTATGACGCGCTGGCGGATGCCTATTTGACTTCAAAAGATTATCAGGCTGCACTCGCCGTCCTGTCCAAAATTAAAAAGCCCGGCATAAAAACCTTGGAAACGAAACAGACATTGTTGTATTTCCTTGGGGCAGAGGAGTTTGCGAAAAATAAATATGACGCAGCGATTAACTATTTCAATCAATCCACAGCCATAGACAACACCATCACGACCGACGCTAAAGTGCAAGCCACCTATTGGCGAGGCGAAGCCTATTTCCGCAAAGGCAATTTCAAGCAAGCGGCAAAAGATTACGCCACCATTTTTAATTTTCAACTTTCAACTTTCAACTCCAAATTGTCCTCTGCCGCGAATTATGGCTTAGGCTATTGCGCTTTCAAGCAAAAAGATTATACGCGAGCAGAAAGTTATTTTCAAAAATTTGTTAGTCAAGAAAAATTAGACAAAGCGGAATTAGCTGACGGATACGCCCGTCTTGGGGATTGCTATTTTGAAAAACGTCGCTTCAAAGAGGCGGAAACTGCTTACAGTCAAGCCGAAACACTCGCCCCGACTGCTGCGGATTATGCGCTGTTTCAAAAAGGCTATATGCTTGGTTTACAGAAAGATTACAAAGGAAAAATCGCCCAAATGGATGCTTTGATTCGTCGTTCGCCTCAATCGCCGTATGTCCCGAACGCGCTGTATGAAAAAGGACGCGCACAAGTGATGATTGATGCCAATAAAGAAGCGATTAACACTTATCAGAGTTTGCTGAGCCACTATCCCAACACCGACGAAGCGCGAAAAGCAAGTTTGGAAATTGGATTGCTTTATTACAATGCAAACGACACCCAACAAGCGATTGCCGCTTACAAACAGGTGATTGCAAAATATACTGACAGCGACGAGGCTAAAGTGGCATTACAAGACTTGAAATCGGTGTATTTTGATGCTGACGATGTGGACGGTTACGCCGTGTATGCGCGTTCGTTGGGCGACGAGAGTCTGTTTGATGCCAATGAAGAGGATAAATTAACCTTTTTATCTGCCGAGCGGTTCGTTACCAAAAAAAACACGGAACGCGCACAGGAAGCATTAGAAAATTACCTGACGAAATTTCCGGACGGTGCGTTCAAAGTGCAATCTTACCACCATTTGGCAACCATTTATTTTAACAAACACCAATACCCCGAAGCGAAAGCGGCTATCCAAAGTTTTTTGGAGCAACAGGGACATCAAGGTGGAGGTGATGCCTACGCAACGGCAACAAGTTTTATCATGCTATCCGACATCCATCTCGCAGAAAACGATGTCACGCGGGCACGTCAATATCTGGAAAGTTTGAAAACAAATTATACAAATACAGACGACGGTATCCTGCAAATGGTTGAAGAACGATTAAAAAAAATGAAAAAATAGAGATTAATTGTTAGAGTTTAGTTATTAGAGATTAGAGTTTAGAGTTTAGTTATTAGAGTTTAGAGTTTAGCTATTAGAGTTTAGTTATTAGAGTATAGAGTTTATGAAAAAAATAGGAGCATTTTTATTGATAGTTGGCTGGTGCGCCACAGGGCTGGCACAAACCACAAACTCAGATCCTGACCTTAATCGGGAAATGACGCTGGAAAAAGATTACGTCCCCACCGTGAAGGATGCCAACAAAATCAACCGCTTGCCGGATATAACTGCACCCACAGCACCCCAAACGCCGGTTCAATTTGCGAATTACATGTCGGTATTGGACATGCCGACGTCGCTTTATCCGTTGAAATCATCCGCTTCGGCGTTCGGTTCCGGCGAACAAATGGGCTATGTCAATCTGGGCGCGAGCACGCTACCCAATTTCCTGGCAGATGCGGGCTTTCAAATTTTGCGCCTGCCCACCGACCGTCTGAATATCTACGCTTCGCACCGTTCCGGAAAATATGATGTAACATATATAGACACAGATATAAAAAATAAAAAGAAAATCAATGACAACGTCTTTGGCTTGAATTATTTACACAAATTCAGTGATTGGAAAATTTTTGCGGATGCGCAATACACCTATTCACAATACAATAACTATGCGTGGCATGAGTCTTTGGGATTTGATACCGATTTTACAAATAACCTCTTTTTAGTGCATGCTGGGGCAGCTTCGACCACCTCTGATAATTTGTCTTTTTTACTTAATGCGACTTATACGCGTTTCAATCAGAAATACAATACCTCCGAAACAGGAAATGAAAATCGCTTGTTGTTGGATTTTGACCTGAATGCACCTCTTGATTTTGACAAACGCATCGGGCTAAGCGGTTCCGTTAAAAATTATTCTTTCTCGAATTTGGCTCATACAATACTTTTGGATGCATCTGGTAATACCTACTACGATGATGAAAAACACAACTACACAATCCTCTCGGCAGCTCCCTATCTGTTATTTGAGGGCGAAAATTGGGAAACGCATTTAGGATTAAGTGTGAGTAAACAGTTTGGCGATCAGGATAAACTTTTGCTTGCTCCGGATGTGCGTTTTCACGTGCAAGCAAGTGACGAAGTCCTGTTTTATGTCTTGGCACAAGGCGGTTTCACGGACAATAGTAATTACGAACTGTTCTATCAAAACCGCTACCTTGATCCTGTACGGGATTCTCGCACACGCTTGAATGCCAAGTTAGGGGTAGATTTAGCCATTTTGTCCAATCTAAATGTTGATTTGCACACAAGCTACAGAATAATAGATGATGAGTGGTTTGAGGCACCAAATGTTTGGCTTCCGGCTTATGCAGATGCCAAAGTGCTTAACGTCGGTGGAGCAGTCCGCTATGCTTTGCCCGATTTGGTTGATGTGGAACTGAATGTTGACTATTACAAATGGAAGATTTCTGATGATGAAAATTCAGTCTTGGGGCCAATAGAAACCGTGTTTAATAAGCCTAAATTTATTGCCAATCTTAAAATCGGATTTACGCCGATTGAGCCGTTGCGTTTTGACTTAGCCTACCGTCTTGAAATGGATCGCAAAATTGCTGTTAGCGAATCTCCGGTTGAAGCACTTAAATTAGATGACATTCACGACGTGTCGCTGAGAGGTACTTATTCGTTCACAAAACATTTCTCGGCATTTGTGTCGGCTAACAATCTTTTGTTTCAGAAATATGACCTGTGGCGTGGTTATCCCGCCAATCCATTCCATGCGATGGGAGGCATCAGTTATCAATTTTAATTAGAAAATCAATTTATTAAACAATGGAACTTGCATCAAAATATTCTCCGAACGAGGTAGAAAACAAGTGGTATCAATATTGGATGGAAAAGGGATTTTTTCATTCGGAACCGGATGAGCGCGAACCTTACACGATTGTGATTCCGCCGCCCAACGTGACGGGGGTGCTCCACATGGGGCACATGCTCAACAATACGATTCAGGATATTCTCGTCCGTCGTGCCCGCATGATGGGCAAAAATGCGTGCTGGGTGCCCGGCACCGACCATGCGTCGATTGCCACAGAAGCTAAAGTGGTGGCAAAATTGGCACAGGAAGGCATCAAAAAAACCGACCTCACGCGCGAACAATTCTTGGAGCACGTTTGGGAATGGACGCACAAACACGGCGGCATCATCCTTGAGCAGTTGAAAAAACTCGGCGCAAGTTGCGATTGGGATCGCACCTGCTTCACGATGGACGAAAAACGGTCGGAAAGTGTCATCAAAGTATTCATCGACTTATACAATAAAGGACTGATTTACAGAGGGGTGCGCATGGTCAACTGGGATCCGGCTGCCAAAACCGCTCTCTCGGACGAAGAGGTTATTCATAAAGAGCAGCAAGGGAAGTTGTATTATTTGCGGTATATGATCGCCCCAGCCCCCCATACCCCCCTCGGGGGGGCTTCGGACAGTCCTCCTGAGGAGGATTTAGGGGGCTACTCCCCCCTTGAGGGGGCTTCGGTCTCCCCCCTTGAGGGGGGGGTGGGGGGGGCTTGCGTTGTGGCGACCACCCGCCCCGAAACGATTTTTGGCGATACCGCCGTTTGCATCAACCCCAACGACCCCAAAAATCAGCATTTGAAAGGCAAAAAAGTGATTGTGCCGATTGTCAACCGCGTTGTCCCGATTATTGAAGACGAATATGTCGATTTGGAATTTGGTACGGGCTGCCTGAAAGTGACTCCTGCCCACGATGTGAACGATTACATGCTGGGCGAAAAATACGGTTTGGAAGTTCTGGATGTTTTCAACGACGACGGCACGCTCAACGCTCACGGATTGCAATACGAAGGCAAAGACCGCTTTGAAGTGCGCAAACAAATTGAAAAAGATTTGGAAGCGGCCGGTTTGATGGAAAAGGTTGAAGCCTACGAAAACAAAGTCGGTTTTTCCGAGCGTACCAACGTGCCCATTGAACCAAAATTGTCGATGCAATGGTTCCTGAAAATGGCACCGTTGGCAAAACCGGCCTTGGATGCCGTGATGGACGATACTATCCAATTTTATCCGGCTAAATTCAAGAATACCTACCGCCACTGGATGGAAAACATCAAGGATTGGAACATCTCGCGCCAACTGTGGTGGGGGCATCGGATTCCGGCGTGGTATGTGATGGAGGAGAAAGAAACGTCTGAACTTTGATTTTAATGAGCATAGAAAAAATAAATCCGAACTACACACAATTGGTTTCGCAAATTTCCGAAACTTTTGAGCAGGGGCAGCAGCAAGCAGTTATTGCCGTCAACAGGCATATTGTTGTAACTTATTGGAAAGTAGGGCAATACATTGTGGAATATGAACAAAACGGCAACGATAGGGCGGTGTATGGAAACAAGTTGCTTGAAACTTTGTCGAAAGACCTTACGCTGTTGCACGGTAGAGGTTTCAGCAGAAGTAACATTCAGAGAATGAAGCAGTTTTTTCTCACTTTCCCAATTTGTGCGGAGGCTCCGCACAAATTGGAATCGAAAAAGATTCTTGCGGAGGCTCCGCAAAAATCTCTGCCTCAAAAAGGTGCGGAGGCTCCGCACCAATTACAAAACATTAGAACTCAATTTGTTACAGAACTTCCACAGAAATGGCAACGGTTGAGTTGGACGCACTGGGTTGAACTTTTGAAGATTGATGACCCGCTCGAACGCTCATTTTATATGCACCAAGCCGTTTATGAAAATTGGAGTACAACTGCGCTTATTCGCCAAAAAAAGTCTTCGCTCTATCTGCGTTTGGCGGCTTCGCGCGACAAGAAGGGGATTTTTAAACTTGCTCGCGAGGGAAATCGTGTGGAAAAGCCCGCCGACCTTATTCGCGAGCCGTCAGTGCTTGATTTTCTGCAAATTTCGGAACCGTATCAGGTGAGCGAATCAGAAATTGAAAGCCGCATTATCAGTCAATTGCAGCATTTTTTACTTGAAATGGGCAAGGGCTTTGCCTTTGTGGGCAGGCAATATCGCATTGTGTTGGGCAACCGTCCGCATTATGTTGATTTAGTGTTTTATCATTACATTCTTAAATGTTTTGTGTTAATTGATTTATTGAAAATCAGATAAATATAGAATAAAAAACATATAAATATATGGCAAACGAGTATAAAAATATCGGCGTTGTAGTTGCCGAAGACGAAGCGAAAGCCCGCGAGTTGGCTTTGCAAAAATTCCCGCATCTCAAAGACAAGAACTTTACTTTGCGTCAGGACGAAGACACGTTGGATACTTGGTTTTCGAGTTGGCTGTGGCCGATTTCCGTTTTTGATGGCATCAATGAGCCGCACAACAAAGAAATTGAATACTATTATCCTACCAATGATTTGGTGACGGCACCCGAAATTATCTTTTTTTGGGTGGCACGCATGATTATGTCGGGCTACGAATACCGGCAAAAGCCCTGTTTCAAAAATGTCTATTTTACCGGAATTGTGCGCGATAAATTGGGACGAAAAATGTCGAAATCGCTCGGCAATTCGCCCGACCCGATAGAGCTGATTACCAAATACGGCGCCGACGGCGTGCGGATGGGGATGTTGCTTTCTTCGCCGGCCGGAAACGATTTGCCGTTCGATGAATCGCTGTGCGAGCAGGGACGCAATTTTTGCAACAAAATTTGGAATGCGTTCAGATTGGTGAAAGGCTGGGAGCTGCCCCCCCAACCCCCCTCAGGGGGGCTTCGGACCCCCACCCCCCTCAGGGGGGCTGAGGGGGCTTCAAAAATCGCGGTAGAATGGTTTGAAAACAAACTCGCGCAAAGCATCGAAAGCATCAATGACCAATTCGACAAATACCGTATCTCGGAAGCCCTGATGGAGGTGTATAAACTCTTTTGGGACGAATTTTCATCGTGGTATCTCGAAATGGTAAAACCTGCCTATCAGCAGCCGATCGACCGCACTACCTACGAAGCCACGTTAGGTTTTTTCGACGCATTGTTGCGCCTGCTCCACCCGTTTATGCCGTTCATCACGGAAGAATTGTGGCACGCATTGGCAGAACGCAAAGACGGCGACAGCATTATGATAAGTCCAACCCCCCCCAGCCCCCCCTCAGGGGGGGAGTCAGTAGCCATCCTCAGGGGGGCTTCGGACTCCCCCCCTGAGGGGGGGCTGGGGGGGGCTTTCAAAGAAATCATTTCCAACATTCGAGCAATTCGGTTGCAAAAAAATATTCCCTTCAAAGAGAGCTTGGAATTGCAGGTTTTAGGCGAATACGACACGACTTACAATCCGGTAATCATCAAAATGGCAAATCTTTCGGCCATCACGAAAGTGTCCGAAAAAACTTCCGACGCCGTGTCTTTCTTAGTGAAAACGACCGAATTTGCCATCCCGTTAGGCAATACGCTGAATGTGGAAGAAGAGTTGGAACATCTGCAAAAGGAATTGACCCACCACCAAGGTTTTTTACAATCAGTTTTGGCAAAATTGGGCAATGAGGCTTTTGTAGCCAAAGCACCGGCGCAAGTGCTCGATCTCGAACGCAAAAAGCAAGCGGATGCTGAAAGCAAAATCAAGTCCATTGAGGAAGCGATGGCGGCCTACAGATGCAAAAAATGAATGATGATCAAAGGATCAAAGGATGAATTGATGCTTTCTGAGCCACAACAATTCGTCGTCCGTCAATAATTCAAAGTCGATCAGCGAACTATCAATCGGGCAACGGGAGAGCGTTTCAAATTGATAAAATTCACCAAATTCGGTGGTTTCTGCCGGCACGCAAAGCAACAAATTTTCGATACGAATGCCGTAGCGACCTGCTTTGTAAATGCCCGATTCGTTGGAAGTGATCATGCCCGGCTCAATCGGAGTTGGATTGTAATTCATACGAATACTTTGCGGCCCTTCGTGCACGTTCAGACAATGTCCGACCCCATGTCCGGTGCCGTGCAGATAATTTTCGCCGGCCTGCCAAATAAATTGACGCGCCAAAATGTCGAGTTGCATGCCGACGGTTCCCTTCGGAAATTTCGCCCGTGCCAGCGCAATATGTCCCTTCAACAACAGCGTAAAATCGCGCTTCATTTCATCCGTCACGGGTCCAACGGCAATCGTGCGCGTCACGTCGGTTGTTCCGTCCAAATAGTGCGCTCCGGAATCTACCAACAGCACCCCTTCGGGCAAAATTTGCGCGTTACTTTCCGGCGTTGGCTCGTAATGCACAATCGCACCGTGCGCACCATAAGCGGCAATCGTTTCAAAACTTTCACAGACAAAATAATCCTGCTCGCTACGAAATTCTTTCAATGTGTGACTGACATCCAATTCTGTAACAGTCTTATTTTCAGCTAATTGATTTCTTAACCAAGTATCAAACTTGACCAAAGCCGCTCCATCGCGCTGCATCGCGTTTCGAAAACCGGCAATTTCCGTTTCGTTTTTAATCGCTTTCATTTGATCCACCGGATGAAACTCCACATCAATCAGTTGATTACTAGTGTAATTGCCGTCAGGTTCGCAATGACGGTTATATATCAACTGAAATAAGTGGTAATTAACCTTGTTCGGAGCAATCAAAAATCGGGTTGATTCAGTCTGCGCATACCGCGATACATAGCTGTCAATCTTATTATACTCCGCCAAAGCGACACCCTCGCTTCGCAAATAGTCGGCCACTTCAACTGTCAATTTTCTGAAATCCATGAAAAGCACCGCCTCCGTATCGCCAACCAAGGCATAGCTCACAGCCACAGGATTGTAGCGAATATCGCTGCCACGCAGATTAAACAGCCACGCAATCGAATCCAATGTCGCCAAAACAGTGCAATTAGCCTTTTGAGCCTGCATTGCCTCACGCAATCGCTGAATTTTGCTGCGCGCACTCTCGCCGGTAAATTTTTCCGGCAATATAAAAGCTTTATTGAGAGGAATTTCCGGACGGTCATGCCATAGTTTAGTATATGGTGCGAAATTGGTGTTGACGTGCAATTGATTTTTTTCAAACTGATGGATGAGCGCAATCGCTTGCGCAGCCACAAAAACTTCGCCTTCGATGCCAACAGTATTGCCCGCATTCAGTTTGCTCACAAGCCATTGTTCAGGCGTAGGCGTATCCGGCAATCCGGCCTTAAGCAAGTCAATTCCGGTGTTTTGCAACTGTTCGCCTGCCTGCAAAAAATACCGTGAATCAGTCCACAATCCGGCCTCGTCTGCCGTCACAACGAGCGTCCCCGCCGAACCTGTAAATCCGGACAGCCATTGCAAGGTCTTCCAATGCTCCGGCGTATATTCACCACAATGCGGGTCGGTCAATGGCACAATGCAGGCTTGCACGTGGGCTTGAATCATCACGTCACGTAATGCCGGTAGGTTCAAACCGACAGTTGATAAAGTGTTGCCGCTTGCATTTCCGCTTTGGAAAAGCCTGCGGGACAGGACATCTGTTTTCATGTAAAATTCTTTTTTTGCAAAGGTAAGCATACTTTTGGCAATCGCAAATTAATTTGTGTTAAAATGAACGCGTATTGGTTGGAAAGTGATAATCCGAACGTCGATTATATGATGTTGTGGAATGCTATAAGGTAGCGCACTGTCCCTGCGAGCGCCCATGCTATCCCGCAGGCGAGCGGAGACACCTCACGCCAACAAGCCTTTTCAGTACGAAGTCGTAACAAAGGGATTTTTGTCGT
>BNTP01000067.1 GCA_025996695.1 Bacteroidia bacterium
CGGATAAAGATGACAATACAGCAGCAATACAAACCCTTTTGGGGTTATTTGGGGCAGATCTTGGTGATGTAACCTCTTCGGTTTGGAATTGTGGTCTTGAACTTAGACTCAGAGCCCATTGTTATCAACAGCCGGTGCCGTGGAGCTGGTGTATTACCCCTCCGGACATCCCTGCCATCACATTGCAGAATGGAGGAACGGTGAATGATGCCGGTTTGATACACACCCTTATAGAAAACATCGCAACTGAGTTTGGCGCAGATGTTTCCAATAAATTTGTTATGGGGTTCTCTTTGGGAGGATATATGACACATCAATATGCCCTAAAGTATGGAAATGAGTTGTCCGGAATCGCGGCGATTCATAGTACCCAAGGTTATGATATACAGAATAAAACGGCAAATGTAAAAGTGCCGTTTCTCGCCTTTAATAGTAGGGAAGATGAAACCGTTACCTACTCAGGAGATAATACGGCTGTAGTATATCCGGGTTACTCCGCTTCGTCCGGTGAGTCTGTGAATCACACGATAGATTTTTGGAGAAATAAAAACGGGTTAGGCGGTGTTACGGAATCGCATACTGTAAATTATTATACGCCACAAAGTAGCCATAGCTCACACACGGCTATAAAAGAAACATATAAGGACGGTTCTTCCACGTATAATCCTTATGGTGAATTGCATGGCGGGAATGAACTCGTTCGTTTTACCGAAAGAAATACCAACCACAACCATGTTTATGAACGGCCATACGATATCATGGAGTATCAGGAAGAGCTAAAAAAATTCATGAAAAACCACTCCAAGAAGATTAAATTAGATAAAACCACCTTAACACTCAACATCGGCGGAGCCAAAGGTGAAATAGCCACGACCTTGTTGTGGCCGGACTTTGCCAGCAACGAAGTCACGTGGACGAGCAGTAATCCCGCTGTAGCCTCGGTCGTGCGCACTGTATCGAGCATCGGATTAAGCAAGGCGGAAGTTACGGGACTATCTAACGGAACAACCACGATTACGGCAAAAACCCCTGCTGCCTATGGCGGCAAAGCAGCTACCGTAACGGTAACGGTAACCGGTTATGCTTACAGTAGAAAAGCAACTACCGGCGGCACTGTGTCCGGAACGGCTGATGGTGCCTATCAGGCCGGCGTATCTATGAATGTGGCGGCGGCTCCAAGCTCCGGCTATATCTTTAAGAACTGGACGGTTGTCGGCACAACTCCGGCAGGTTTTGTCACCACTCAAAATACAAGTCAATCATTTAACATGCCAGCGGGCTCTGTGGCTTTGACAGCCAATTTTGCACCGATTTTTGCGTTCAAAAAACTGGCGGGTGCAGGCGGCACTGTTACAGGAACGGCTGACGCTAATTATGAACAGGGAGCAGCCATTTCGGTGACAGCCACTCCAAACACCGGCTTCATCTTTAAGGGCTGGAAAAATGCAGCAGGAACAGTTGTATCCACAAATGCCACTTACACCCTCACAATGCCGGCAGCAGTCTTGACGTTGACAGCCAATTTTGCAGCGGTCTATCAGTTCACCAAAGCGGCAAATCCTGCAGTAGGCGGAAGCGTTTCCGGATCAACTAACGCCAAATATGAAGTAGGCACGTCCATGAATGCGGCAGCCACTCCAAGTTCGGTCGACTATCGATTTGAGAACTGGACCATCACAAGTGCAGCAGCACTGTCAGGATTCAGCACCACCGTTTCGACCAATCAGCCATTCCAAATGCCGGCGGCAGAGGTGACTTTGACAGCCAATTTCACCCGTGTGTATGATTTCCAAACAGGTGTCACCGGAACGGGCGGAACCATTTACGGAACAACTTCAAATAATGGGCGGTATGCCGCCGGTGCTACAATGAAAGTTGAAGCACGCGCAGATGCAAACTATAGATTTGACCACTGGACGGTTATCACCGGTACTATGCCTGCCGGCTTTGAGACTAATGTCGGCACGCTCCAAACATTTGCTATGCCTGCCAATGATGTGAGGTTGGAAGCTACTTTCGTCCGCGTATATACTTACAAGCGATCGGCCGGTACGGGCGGAACATTTACGGCGGCAAGCACGCCGGATAATACGCGCCATCCTGCCGATACGGTTATTCATGTGGAAGCTCCGGCGAGTAGCGCTGATTATCGGTTCACTAATTGGACGATTGAAAACGGGGTTTCTTGGCCTAACGGATTTGATCCGAATAGTAACGCCGCGCAAACATTCAACATGCCGCCAAACGATTTGGAGTTGAAAGCTCATTACACGCGCCAGTATGAAGTGAAGGTAGAAAGTGAAGCGGGCGGAACGTTTACACAATCACAAGCGGACGGTCGTTATATTACAGGAAACAGTATTTGGATAACGGCTGCACCTGATGCGGGTTATAGATTTTCGCATTGGAAGGTTGTAGGAACCATGCCAACCGGATTTAATGTCAACACCAGTCATCAAAATCTTGTCGTCGCAAACGGGGATGTGACCGTGACGGCAGTGTTTGTGCAGGTATATAATTATACGCGCGAAATAACCGGAAACATCGGCGGAACGATTATATCGGGAAGCACCGCCAACGGCAGTTTGGCAGAAGGTGATGCGGTTTCTTTGGGAGTGACGGTAGATGCACCGGATTATAGATTTGATGGTTGGGTTGTGACCGGAACTCTGCCCACAGGCTTTAATGTCAGTAAAAGCGCCAATCAAACATTCACTATGCCTGCGGGAAGTGTGACCCTGACGGCAAAACTCACACGGATATATCTTTACGAGAGAATTGCCACAACCGGCGGAACGGTTAGCGGCTCCGCGAATAATCGCTATCCGTTAAATTCAGTGCTGTCGGTGGCGGCAGCGCCGAATCCCGGATATGCCTTTGGCAATTGGTCTATGACCGGCTCTACTCCTATTCTGAACGGCGTTAATCCCCCGACCGCGTTTGATTTGAATCAACCGGCGAATCAAGATTTCGACATGCCCGGAACCGATCTGCACTTAACGGCCAATTTCATCGCGCAGCATGCGCTCAATACCGTTTCGGATGGAGGAATTATCGCGGTTGTAAACCAGAGAAGTCATTATGCAGCAGGCGATCAAATTAGTATGTCTGTCACTCCTCTCTCAGGTAAATTTGTGTTTGAACATTGGGATTTTTCTATCCCTCCGGGTGCCGGTACCTCTTTTGATGACACGAATCCGAATATGCAATCGTTCTTCATGCCGGCAGGTGATTTGACCGTAACGGCTGTATTCAAACCCTATTTCACGTTAGACGTGAGGACCGGGGATGGCGGTAGTGTTACCGGAACGCCCTCTAACGGCGATTATGAAGAAAACACGCCCGTTGCCATCACGGCAACGCCGACAGGTGGCGGTTATGTGTTTTCAACATGGACAGTGATCGGAACCAAACCGGCCGGTTTCGATGTCAATAATCCTTCCCAATCATTCCTGATGCCCAAAAGTGATCTGACTTTAGCGGCTGTTTTCGGGCAGGTTTTCCCATTCGCGATACAAATAGCCGCCGCTGACGCATCAAAAGGCTCTGTGGAATCGACCCCTATAGCCGGTTCTTTCGGGGCCGGAACGACTGTGCATGTTACGGCCACGCCTAACCCCGGACCTTATGCGTTTGGATATTGGGAAGTTCAAGGCACTGCACCCGTCGGATTTGATGTCAACGAAGCAGATCAAACATTCGCAATGCCGGCCGGTGGCTTGACTTTGATTGCTCATTTTGATCAGAGCTTCGACTATCAACGATCAGCCGGAACGGGTGGAACTATTACTACGGCAAGCACAGCGAACGGTAGTTATTCTACTAACAAAACAATTGCTGTTGCGGCTCAGATTGTCAGTGACCGATTTGTATTTAAGAATTGGACGGTTGTCGGTACTGCTCCGGGTAGTTTTGACCCGAATAGCGCCACGTCGCAATCTTTCAACATGCCGGCAAATGCTTTGACGTTGACGGCTAATTTCCATGAACTTTTCAAATTGGAAGGACAAGCGACTGCGGGAGGTTCTATTATTGTAGGTTATTCAAGCAGCGAAAGCTATCCGACCGTCAATTTTAACGGCGGTTTCAATGTGGGTTCAGTGCTTATTCCTGCGACAACAACTACGGTCACAATTGATGCTTCCTTAGCAAGTTATGGTTATAAATTTACAGGCTGGACATACACAGGTACGTTGCCCGTCGGGTTTGATGTCAATGAAAGTGGCGCCCAAACATTTGCTATGCCGTCAAATGATTTGACGTTGAAAGCTAATTTTGCTCGGAAGTATTATTTTCATCTCGATACGGAGTACGGAGGCAATCTGGACGGAAGCAGTGCTAACGAAGAATATGTTGCCGGAACACTGATGAAGGTGAAGGTCGCTCCCATAAACGACGATTATGTGTTTGACCACTGGACGGTCGCGAGTGGCAGTATGCCCGCCGGTTTTGATTTGGACATCGCAGCAGAGCAGACTTTCTTTATGCCGGAAGGTACCGTAGACTTGAGTGCTACTTTCAAGCCTGCTTATTCTTTCACTAAAATGGCGGCTACCGGAGGGACGGTTACCGGCACTGATTCTCCATCGAATAAATTTGCAGCAGGGACAGACATGTCTATCACTGCCACTGCGGATGCTCCCGATTATGTGTTTGATAAATGGCAAATTAGCGGCACTGCTCCGGCAGGTTTTGATGTGACTCTCCCTTCTCAAACGTTCAAAATGCAGGCGGATGCTTTGATCTTAACTCCGGCCTTCCTTCGCGTCTATGAACTCGTCGGAAACGCGGGAGCGGGAGGAGCGATCGATATTAGCGGACAAGCGGCCTCTAATGGTCGATTTGAGGCCGCAACGCCCATCACGATTACGGCGATTCCGGATGCACCTAATTATATTTTTACTCATTGGACGGTTGATTCAGGGACTACGCCGGTCGGGTTTGATGTCAATGTTGGCACAGCCCAAGAGGTCGGCATGCCCGCAGATGATCTGACTGTGACGGCTCATTTCACGCCCGTGTATAATTTCATCATCACGGAAATAACAGGCGGTCAGGGTACTGCCGGCAGTAGCGGTACTCCTATAAACAGTGGCTATTTGCCGAGCGGCACACCTATTACGGTGGAGGCTTTCCCGGATGCCAATTACGCATTTGATGACTGGACAGTCACCGGGCCCGGACTATCTATACTTGGCGGTATTAATACGGCTATCAATGTGCAATCATTCAACATGCCTTGGGGAGCGTTGACGTTTCAAGCTAATTTCAGTCGCGTGTATACGTTCAATTTCACAGAAGAAGCGGGAGGGCTAGCATTTTCAGACCGTCCGGTTGATGCTTATAGAGCAGGCGAGCCTATTTACGTGTGGGCAGACCCGAATCCTGATTATGAGTTTAATAGCTGGACAGTCACTGGAACTGTGCCGGCCGGATTTGACGTCACTGACAATGGAACTCAAAATTTCCCGATGCCGACAAGTGATTTGACGTTGACAGCCAATTTCATCCGAACCTATTCTATCTTTGTCACTCCACCGGCGGAAGGCGGAACGGTTACAGGGCCTGCAGATTACTCTCGTCATAGAGCAGGCGAGCCTGTTACAGTATCAGCCACTCCAAGTGTGGGCTATATATTTGATAACTGGACGGTGGTTTCAGGAACAGCACCGGGAATGTTTGATTTCAATGACAATGCCAATCAGACATTTGCTATGCCGGAAGATGATTTGGTATTGCAAGCTAATTTCACTAAACTGTATACTTTAAGTGTTTCTTCAGCTGATGTGTCGGGCGGTTCTGTTCAGTCTTCGGAAGCAGATGGTTACCTTGAGGTTGGAACGCCGGTTGAGGTTTCAGCCACACCGGATAGTGATGCCGGTTACCGATTTATGGGTTGGACAATATCAGGCGTTTTGCCGAGTGATTTGCTTTGGTTTAATCCGAGCAATCCGGCCTTACAAGAATTTGACATGCCGGAGGGCGATGTGACTTTGATTGCTAATTTCACTCAATATTTTGATTTCAAAGCAGATCACGGTGACGGTGGCACTATTACTGCTACAGCTGCCGGTCAGTATCCTCAAGGGGTATATATTTCTGTGGCTCCTGTGCCTGACCTCGGTTACGCGTTTACACACTGGACAATTGGCGACGGAACCACTATTCCCGGGTTTACTGAAACAGGAGGAAATCAGGTGTTCGTGATGCCGAACAAGGCAGTAGACTTGACCGCTCATTTTGCACCGCTGTTTAATTTTAACAGAGATGCCGATCCTGAGGGTCAGATTATTGAAGCTCAAACAACGGTAAGTAACCAGTATGTGGCCGGACACACGATGACTGCGGCGGCAGAACCTAACTCTACGGATTATGTCTTCAAGAGTTGGACGGTTACCGGTACGACACCTTCCGGTTTTGATAAAAACAGAGGGACGCAACAAACCTTCGAGATGCCGGCCGACGATTTGACTTTAACGGCTACCTTTGCACGCGTTTATCCGTTCGATTTGGCATCATGGGGCGACGGATATGCTTATGCCGGTGTAAAAGGAACAACATTGCCGGCCGGTACCCAAATGCTGATGCCCGGAACGACTATTTTGATGGTTGCAATTCCGGATCCCGGATTCGCCTTTACGCATTGGACGAATAACTCAGGGGGAGCAATCGAATCAACAGATGCGGTGTTCGCCGCTACAATGCCGGCGGAAGCATACTCTTTGACGGCACATTTCGCACCTGTTTATGATTTCTCGATTGCAGCAGGTACAGGTGGAACCATTGATGTGAATAGTTCTGTGGACAGTGCTTATTTTGCCAACACAACGATTACTGTGGCAGCGACTCCGAGCAGTTCAAATTATATATTTGCGGGCTGGACGGTTACAGGTAATATTGATCCTTCTTTTGACGTGAATGTCAGGACGACTCAGACATTCCCGATGCCGACGGAGCCTGTGAGTTTGACGGCGAATTTCATACGCGTGTATGATTTCCAAATAACAGCAGGAGCAGGCGGTGCAATTCCTTATTATTGTACTCCAAGTAGTAAATATGCTGTGTCAAAAATGCTTACTGTGGCGGCAGAGCCAATTAACGCGGCTTATGAATTTGTCAATTGGACGGTTGTCGGCGATTTCCCATATTTTGATGACACTGATCCCGTGTTTCAAATGATTGATATGCCGGCAAATGATTTGACTTTGACAGCTAATTTCATCGCCAAAACGTTTACTTTCAATGTAACGGCAGGGCCGGGTGGTTCTATTGCAACAGGAAGTACAGCAGACGCTAGTTCTTTAGCTTACGGTGCAGATATTTCTGTGACGGCAGTAGCCGCCACCGGATACCGCTTTGTGAAGTGGACGGACGGCACAGGAGCGCAAGTTTCTACAAGCGCAACTTATACTCCTACCATGCCGGCAGCGGCTCTGGCTTTGACAGCGAATTTCAAACGAATTTATGCGTTCAATGCAAGTGCGAATCCGACTGCGGGCGGAACTATCACAGGAACACCTAACGGCACTATTGACGCCGGCACAGAGATTTCGGTGACGGCTAACCCAACCACCGGATACCGCTTTGATAACTGGACGGACGATAGTAATGGAACGATAGTTTCGGCAAATGCAACTTGCACGGTTACGCCAACCGGTGATTTGTCTTTGACCGCGAATTTCACACAATTGGTGTCTTTCGTGAGGACTGCGGCTACTGGAGGTACGATTGATGCAACGGCAAGTACTCCTAATGGTAATGTGGCGACGGGAGCGCCTATTACGGTTGCCGCCATTGCAAACACCGGCTACAGCTTTAAGAATTGGACGAACAGCGCAGGAACGGTAATGTCTACAATCTCACCTTACACCACAAACATGCCCGCCGGTGGTTTGAATTTGACGGCAAACTTCGATCAACTTTTCTATATTTTCAATGTAGCGGCCGGAACAGGCGGTTCCATCGCGACAGGAAGTACAACCGGCGGCAATTTAGCTTACAATGCAAGCATTTCTGTGACGGCAACACCGGCCACGGGCTACGCGTTTGTGAATTGGACAGACGGCGCCGGAGCGCCAGTTTCTACAAGTGCAGCTTACACCACGACCATGCCGGCAGGAGCTCTGTCTTTGACGGCGAACTTCGCTCAACTGACGTATACGTTCAATGTAGCAGCCGGAACAGGTGGTTCCATTGCGACAGGAAGTACAACCGGCGGCAATTTAGCTTACAATGCAGGCATTTCTGTGACGGCAACACCAAACACGGGCTACAGCTTTGTGAATTGGACTGACGGCAGTGGAGGTTCATTTACGGCAAATCCGTATACCACGACCATGCCGGCACAGGCTCTGTCCTTGACCGCCAATTTCAATAAACTTTACTATGCGTTCAATGTAACGGCAGGTTCGGGAGGTTCCATCGCGACAGGAAGTACAACCGGCGGCAATTTAGCTTACGGTGCAGGCATTTCTGTGACGGCAACAGCAGACTCGGGCTACGAGTTTGTGAATTGGACAGACGGCGTCGGCGGTGTATATACGGCAAATCCGTATACCTCGACCATGCCGGCAGGGGCTTTGGCTTTGACGGCCAATTTCAAACAGGTCTATGCGTTCAATGCAAGTGCGAATCCAAGTGCGGGCGGAACTATCACAGGGACACCTAACGGCACTATTGACGCCGGAACAGACATTACGGTGACGGCTAACCCAACCACCGGATACCGCTTTGATAACTGGACGGACGATGATAGCGGAATGGAAGTTTCGACAAATGATACTTACTCGGTTACGCCAACCGGCGATTTGTCTTTGACCGCGAATTTCACACGATTAGTGTCTTTCGTGAGGAATGCGGCTACCGGAGGTACGATTGATGTTTCGGCAAGTACGCCTAACGGTGATGTGGCGACCGGAGATCCTATTACGGTTGTCGCTATTGCAAACACGGGCTACAGCTTTAAAAATTGGACGAACGGCACAGGCGCGCAAGTTTCTATAAGTTCATCTTACACCACTACCATGCCCGCCGATGGTTTGATTTTGACGGCAAACTTCAATCAGCTCGACTATCCTTTCAGTGTAGTGGCCGGAACTGGCGGTTCCATCGCGACAGGAAGTACAGTTGACGGTAATCCTTTGGTTTACGGCGCAAATATTTCTGTGACGGCAACAGCAAACACGGGCTACAGCTTTGTGAAGTGGACGGACGGCACAGGCGCGCAAGTTTCTACAAGTGTAACTTACACCACGACTATGCCGGCACAGGCTCTGTCTTTGACGGCGAACTTTGTTCAACTTGACTATGCTTTCAATGTAACGGCCGGAACCGGCGGTTCCATCGTGGCAGGAAGTACAACTGACGGCAATTTAGTTTACGGTGAAGACATTTCTGTGGAGGCAACAGCAAACACGGGCTACGCGTTTGTGAATTGGACAGACGACGACACCGGCGCTACATATACGGCAAATCCGTATATCACGACCATGCCGGCAGGGGCTTTGTCTTTGACAGCGAACTTCAATCAACTGACGTATATTTTCGATGTAGCGGCCGGAACAGGCGGTTCCATCGTGGCAGGAAGTACAACCGGCGGCAATTTAGTTTACGGTGCAGACATTTCTGTGACGGCAACAGCAAACACGGGCTACGCGTTTGTGCATTGGACGGACGGCACAGGAGCGGTAGTTTATACAAATGCAAGTTACACCACTACCATGCCGGCACAGGCTCTGTCTTTGACAGCGAACTTTGTTCAACTTGACTATGCTTTCAAAGTAGTGGCCGGAACAGGCGGTTCCATTGCGGCAGGAAGTACGACAAACGGCAATTTGTTTTACGGTGCAAATATTTCAGTGACGGCAACAGCAAACACGGGCTACAGCTTTGTGAAGTGGACGAACGGCACAGGCGCGCAAGTTTCTACAAGTTCGACTTACACCACAAACATGCCCGCCGGTGGTTTGATTTTGACGGCAAACTTCAATAAGCTTTACTATACTTTCAATGTAACGGCCGACACAGGCGGTTCCATTGCGACAGGAAGTACGGCCGACGGCAGTTCTTTGGCTTACGGTGACGGCATTTCTGTGACGGCAACACCAGCCACGGGCTACGAGTTTGTGAATTGGACAGACGACGACACAGGAACGCAAGTTTCTACAAGTGCAACTTACACCCCTACCATGCCGGCACAGGCTTTGGGTTTGACAGCCAATTTCAATAAGCTTTACTATACTTTCAATGTAACGGCCGGAACTGGCGGTTCCATCGCGGCAGGAAGTACGACAAACGGTAGTTCTTTGGCTTACGGTGCAAATATTTCAGTGACGG
>BNTP01000068.1 GCA_025996695.1 Bacteroidia bacterium
ATGATACAAGTGAGTTTGCTGTTAACAGTATAAAACAATGGTGGGAATTAACAGGTAAAATTCATTATCCTGATGCAAAATACCTCCTGATAACAGCAGATGGCGGCGGCAGTAACGGATACAGGCGCAAGCAGTGGAAGGTTGAATTACAACGTTTTGCTAATGAAAGTGGATTGGCTGTTTCGGCCAGCCATTTTCCGCCGGGGACAAGTAAATGGAATAAAATTGAACACCGATTATTCTCACATATAACATTGAATTGGAAGGGAATACCATTAGTAGATTATGAAACTTTTTTTCTAAATATTTTGGCAGTTAGAAAAAAAAGTTGTACCTTTGCGGCGTTTCACGGAAAGAAATACGTATTGCGACGAGCTAACTTTATGGCAGTTAGGTGGTTACATGCTGTTCGTTACTCGCGGAACAAATTTAAATATTGTCCGGAAAGTCCGGATCAATTTAATTTTTTAATAAAAAAAATGACAGATCCAATTGCAGATTATTTGACGCGACTGAGAAATGCCATCAAAGCGAAACATCGCGTGGTGGAAGTTCCGGCGTCGAATTTGAAAAAAGAAATCACAAAGATTCTTTTTGACAAAGGCTACATCTTGAATTACAAGTTTGTAGAAGAAGGTCCACAAGGCACCATTAAAATCGCCTTGAAGTATGACACCGTTAACAAAGTGAACGCAATCAAAGTCCTGAAAAGGATTTCTACTCCGGGTTTACGTCGATATGCCGGCCACAAAGATATGCCGCGCGTGTTGAACGGTTTGGGTATCGCGATACTTTCGACCTCTAAAGGAGTGATGACAGACAAAGAAGCCAAAGACCTCAACGTCGGCGGCGAAGTATTATGTTATGTTTATTAATTAAGGAGGAAAGAAAATGTCAAGAATAGGAAAATTACCCATCACAATCCCTGCGGGAGTAACTATCACCCAAAAAGACAATGTGGTGACAGTGAAAGGTCCGAAAGGCGAATTGTCACAAGAAATAAATCCGGCTATCACTATCGCGGTGGAAGGCAACACATTAACGGTATCGCGCCCTGATGACGAACGTCAAAATCGCGCTTACCACGGTTTGTATCGCTCATTGCTTAATAATATGGTAATCGGCGTGTCGGAAGGTTACAAAAAAGAGCTTGAATTAGTTGGTGTGGGTTACCGCGCTTCTAACACAGGCAATTTGTTGGATTTTGCACTCGGATATACACACAATATCTTTTTGCAGTTGCCACCCGAAATCAAGGTGGAAACAAAATCCGAACGTAACAAAAACCCGCTGGTGATTTTGGAATCGGCTGATAAACAATTAATCGGACAAGTTTGCGCGAAAATTCGCTCATTCCGTAAAGTAGAACCTTACAAAGGTAAGGGTGTTCGCTTTGTGGGAGAAGTGGTTCGTCGTAAATCCGGAAAATCAGCAAGTAAATAACATTAAAACCGGAAAATTATGACAACAAAAGAATTAAGAAGAATAAAGATAAAACAACGGGTGCGTAAGCATATTTCAGGCACTGCCGCTCGTCCACGTTTGACAGTGTTTAGAAGCAACAAGCAGATTTATGCCCAAGTCGTTGACGATTTGACAGGCAAAACGTTGGTTGCTGCAAGTTCCCTCGCAATGACCGACAAAGCCCCTAAAAAGGAAATTGCCGCGAAAGTAGGCGAAGTCATCGCAGAAAAATCTAAGGCAGCCGGTATCGAAACGGTGGTTTTCGACCGTAACGGTTATCTGTACCACGGTAGAGTGAAAGAATTGGCTGAAGCAGCCCGTAAAGGTGGACTTAAATTTTAATAAGAAATGGCAATAAATAATACAGTAAAGTCAACAAACGACTTGGAATTAAAAGACCGTTTGGTAGCCATCAACAGGGTAACCAAAGTGACCAAAGGTGGACGCACTTTCAGTTTCGCTGCTATCGTAGTGGTTGGAAATGAAGACGGAATCATCGGTTGGGGCTTGGGAAAAGCCGGCGAAGTGACGGCAGCTATCGCAAAAGGTGTAGAGGCTGCAAAAAAGAACTTGGTGAAAGTGCCTATCTATAAAGGAACCATTCCTCACGAACAAGTATCGAAGTTTGGCGGCGCTCAAGTGTTCTTGAAACCGGCTACGCACGGTACGGGAGTGAAAGCCGGAGGTGCTATGCGCGCGGTGTTGGAGTCGGTAGGCGTGACGGATGTGTTGGCAAAGTCGAAAGGCTCATCCAACCCTCACAACTTGGTGAAAGCAACCATCGCAGCATTGAACGAATTGCGTGACCCTGCTATGGTGGCTCAGAATAGAGGTATTTCAGTTGAACGTGTATTTAAAGGTTAAGGAAAACAGATATGGCAACAATTAAAATAACACAGGTTAGAAGTCGCATCGGTGCTCCGAAAGACCAAAAACAGACGTTAGACGCTCTCGGACTGAGAAAAAACGGTCGCACGGTAGAGCACAACGACAATCCTGCGCTTCGTGGGATGATTGAGAAAGTGAAACATTTAGTAGTAGTTAGGAGTTATTAGTTATGAGTTATGAGTTGTGGATTATAACTTGGCATGCAAGTCGGGGTATGATTCATAGCAAATAACAAAATAACAAAAACTCATAACTCATAACTTATAACTCATAATTAAGAAGATGAATTTATCAAATTTAACACCCGCAAAAGGATCTACTCATAGTCAAAGGCGTATCGGTCGTGGTACCGGTTCAGGCATGGGAGGGACTTCTACACGCGGTCATAAGGGGCAGAAATCGCGTTCAGGCTATTCAAAAAAGATTGGTTTTGAAGGTGGTCAGATGCCTATTCAGCGTCGTTTACCGAAATTTGGTTTCAACAACGCGAATCGTGTGGAATATAAAGCCATCAATTTGAGCACTTTGCAAGCATTGGCAGAAGCGCAACAATTGAAAAAAATTGGCTTGGAAGAGTTAAAAAGTGCAGGATTTGTATCTGCCAAAGGATTGGTGAAAGTGCTTGCAAAAGGCACGATTTCTTCAGCTGTGGAAGTGTCGGCGCATGCTTTCTCTAAAACAGCAGAAGAAGCGATTACCAAAGCCGGTGGTAAGGTAACAGTCCTTAACATATTTAAGTCGAAGGAAGCATGAGAGCAATTGACACAATAAAAAATATTTGGAAGATTGAAGATCTGAAAACGCGGATCGGCATCACTTTCGGCATCATTTTGGTGTATCGTTTCCTGTGTACGATCGTTCTCCCCGGAGTAGATCCGGAGGGATTGGCGGCGTTGCAGGGTCAGACAGCCGGCGGGTTGATGTCTTTGCTGGATATGTTTTCGGGAGGTGCGTTCTCTAACGCTTCAATCGTCGGACTGGGGATTATGCCCTACATCTCGGCTTCTATCATGATGCAGTTGTTTGCTATCGCTATTCCGAGCTTCCAAAAGTTGCAACGTGAAGGCGAAAGCGGTCGCCGGAAGATTGCGCAATACACGCGTTATCTGACCATCGTCATCTTGATTCCTCAGGCGTTTGCATACTTGACAAACTTGGGCGTACAATTGCGTCATGCAGGTGCAATTGCTCCTTCGGGTGCTTGGTTTACCATTTCATCCATCATCATCCTGACCGCAGGTTCGATGTTTGTGCTTTGGTTAGGCGAACGCATCACGGATAAAGGTATAGGTAACGGGGTTTCATTCATCATCATGGTGGGTATTATCGCTCGTTTACCGCAATCATTGATTCAGGAAGTTGCTTCCCGTTTGGGGCAGTCCGCCGGTGGTTTGGTGATGTTCCTTGTGGAAATATGCATTCTCTTGGCTGTAACCGCCGGTGCAATTTTGCTGGTGCAAGGCACGCGTCGGATTCCGGTGCAATATGCCAAACAAATGATGGGCAACAAACAATTTGGTGGTGCACGTCAGTACATTCCTTTGAAAGTGAATGCAGCTAACGTGATGCCGATCATCTTTGCGCAAGCTATCATGTTTGTACCAATCTCATTGATGGGATTTGGTTCCGACCCGGATAGCTGGAGCATGCGTTATTTCGGCTGGTTGACGGATATGAATGGCTTCGGATACAATTTGGTGGATGTGATTTTGATTATCCTGTTTACCTATTTGTACACGGCAATCACAATCAATCCAAAGCAAATGGCTGATGATTTGAAACGTAACAATGGTTTTATTCCGGGCGTTAAACCTGGAAAACAAACGGCGACCTATATTGATGAGATTATGTCGCGCATCACCTTGCCTGGCGCTTTGTTTCTTGCAGCGGTGGCCGTTATGCCAGCGTTGGCGAAACATATCGGCATTCAACAAGGTTTTGCGTCATTCTTTGGCGGCACCTCCCTGTTGATTTTGGTGGGAGTGGTGCTGGATACTTTGCAACAGGTTGAAAGTCATTTGTTGATGCGTCATTACGACGGCTTGATGAAATCAGGTCGCATCAAAGGACGTCAAGGAAACGTTTATTAAGATAGATGATCTCGCTTAAGACAGACGAAGAAATTGAATTAATGCGGGTTGCAAACCTGATGGTTGGCGCTACCTTAGCTGAGGTAGCGAAAAACATTAAAACGGGAGTAACCACGCGACAATTAGATAAACTAGCGGAAACGTATATCCTTGATAATAAGGGGGTTCCATTGTTTAAGGGATATAACGGTTTTCCAAACGCTCTTTGTATTTCGGTCAATGAAGTGGTGGTGCACGGCATCCCAAGCGATTATCAGTTGAAAGACGGTGACATCGTTTCGGTGGATTGCGGAGTGAAAATTAACGGTTACTGTGGCGACTCGGCCTACACGTTTGCAGTGGGGGAAGTGGATCCGAAAGTCCGTAAATTGCTACAAACCACGAAAGAATCGTTGTACGTGGGCATTGCTGCCGCCGTCGAAGGCAAACGCATCGGCGACATCAGCCATGCGATTCAGACCTACTGTCAGTCACGCGGTTTTACCGTGGTGCGTGATTTGGTCGGACACGGCATCGGCACAGAAATGCACGAAGAACCGGAGGTTCCGAATTTCGGAACTAAAGGATCGGGGCCACTGCTGAAAAGTGGGATGTGTATCGCGATTGAGCCGATGATCAATTTGGGAAAGAAGAAAGTACAGTTCGACAAAAAGGACGGTTGGACCGTCCGAGCAGCCGATCGTCGCCCTTCCGCCCATTACGAACACACGATTGCAATTCGTCCCGAAGGAGCAGATATTTTATCGTCGTTTGAATTAATTGAGAAAGTTGTAGGGGCAAACCCTTGTGGATTGCCCAAATAAATAAACAAAATATGGCTAAACAGTCAGCAATAGAGCAAGATGGAGTTATTGTCGAAGCGTTGTCGAATGCAATGTTTCACGTGGAGTTGGAGAATGGGCATGAAATCACGGCTCACATCTCAGGGAAGATGCGGATGCATTACATCAAAATTCTTCCGGGAGATAAAGTGAAAGTAGAGATGTCGCCATACGACCTCTCCAAAGGCAGGATTTCGTTTCGCTACAAATAAAGAGCCCACCCCCAACCCCTCCCTTGAGGGAGGGGAGGTTGATAAATATAAAAAAACAAAAAAACAAAAAATATGAAAGTTAGAGCTTCAATAAAAAAACGCGGGCCGGAGAGTAAAATCGTTCGCCGGAAAGGACGTTTGTACGTGATCGATAAAAAAAATCCGAAATTTAAACAACGTCAAGGATAATTTTATTACCTTTGCAAAAATTTTTACTAAATGGCAATAAGAATCGTAGGGGTAGACTTACCTCAAAATAAGAGAGGCGAAATAGCATTGACCTACATCTATGGATTGGGTCGCAGTTCTTCGAACAAAATCCTGTCGGAAGCAGGCATTGATCGGGACGTGAAAGTAAAAGATTGGACGGACGATCAAGCGGCAGCAGTGCGTGAAATCATTGGTCGCACGTTCAAAGTAGAAGGGGATCTTCGTTCTGAAGTTCAGTTGAATATCAAACGATTGATGGATATTGGTTGTTATCGCGGCGTGCGTCACCGTATCGGACTCCCAGTGAGAGGACAGAGTACTAAAAACAATGCCCGGACACGCAAGGGCAGAAAAAAGACTGTTGCTAACAAGAAAAAGGCAACGAAGTAGGTTTTTTAGTTATGAGTTATGAGTTATGAGTTATGAGTTGGGGAACCTTCTTTTAATCTTGAAACTTCGGACTTTAGACTTAAAAATTACAACTTAAAAAACTATTAAAAAAATGGCAAAAAAAGCAGTTGTAGCTAAAAAAAGAGTTGTTAAGGTGGATGCCAACGGACAGTTGCATGTTCACTCTTCCTTTAACAACATCATTGTGACGCTCACTAACAGCGAGGGACAGGTAATATCCTGGTCGTCAGCTGGAAAGTGTGGCTTCAGAAGTTCTAAAAAGAACACCCCTTATGCAGCGCAGATGGCAGCACAAGATTGTGCAAAAATCGCCTTCGATTTGGGGCTGAGAAGAGTAAAGGCCTACGTGAAAGGGCCGGGTAACGGTCGAGAATCAGCCATTCGTACGGTGCACGGTGCCGGAATCGAAGTGACTGAAATCATTGATGTTACGCCGTTGCCACACAACGGTTGTCGTCCTCCAAAAAGAAGAAGAGTATAAACACGGGTAGAGACGTGGCGCGCCGCGTCTGTACAATAAATAAAAATTAAAGAACAATGGCAAGATATACAGGCCCAAAAACAAGAATCGCACGCAAATTCGGTGAGCCAATTTTCGGACCGGATAAAGTTCTGAGCAAAAAGAACTATCCTCCCGGACAGCATGGCAACGGACGTAAGAAAAAGACGTCGGAATACGGCATTCAGTTGCGTGAAAAACAAAAGGCGAAATATACCTACGGCGTGTTGGAAAAACAATTCCGCAACTTGTTTGAAAAAGCTTCCCGTAGTAAAGGAATTACCGGCGAAGTGCTTTTGCAGTTGTTGGAAAGCCGTTTGGATAACATCGTGTACCGCATGGGATTGGCAAAGACACGCGCAGGCGCACGTCAGCTGGTTTCTCATCGCCACATCGTGGTGGACGGTAAAGTAGTGAACATTCCTTCTTATTCGGTTAAACCCGGACAAATTGTGGGCGTTCGCGAAAAGGCGAAATCTATGGAAGTGATTCAAGAGAGCGTTTCAGGAGTGAATCACAGTAAATATCCGTGGATTGCTTACGAACAGACTTCCATGAGTGCAAACTTCTTGCACATTCCGGAACGGGCGGATATTCCTGAAAACATCAAAGAGCAATTAATTGTAGAATTATATTCTAAATAAACCAGTTTCATAATGGCGATATTAGCATTTCAAAAACCCGACCAGGTAATCATGTCGGAAGCGAACGATAAGTTCGGTAAATTTGAATTCCGTCCGTTAGAACCCGGCTATGGGATTACAATCGGTAATTCGTTGCGCCGTATTCTTCTTTCTTCATTGGAAGGATTTGCGATTACGTCCATTAAGATTGATGGCGTGGATCACGAATTTGCAACCATTCCGGGCGTTATGGAAGATGTGACAAACATTATTCTTAAACTGAAACAGGTGCGTTTCAGACAAACGGTGAAAGATATGGACGGTGAAAAAGTGTCCCTCAAAATATCCGGGACAGAAGAGTTTAGAGCAGGTGTGATTGGTAAACAATTAGCCGGTTTTGAGGTCTTGAATCCTGATTTTGTGATTGCACATTTGGACAAAAGTGCCGTGCTGAAAATAGATTTGAGGATTGGTAAAGGTCGTGGCTATGTGCCTGCCGATGAGAACAGGACGGAAAATGATGGGCCTAATCAAATTGCGATTGACTCGATTTTTACGCCGATTGTCAACGTCAAGTACACAGTGGAACCTTTCCGCGTGGAACAAAAAACGGACTACGAAAAACTGATCATTGAAATTGCGACGGATGGTTCTATTCATCCAAAAGAAGCTTTGAAAGAGGCAGCTCGCATTTTAATCTATCATTTCATGTTGTTTTCGGAAGATAAAATTCATTTGGAAACAATTGTTACCGATGGTGATGGTCAGTTTGACGAAGGATTGTTGCACATGCGCCAGTTATTAAAAACGCCGATGACGGAGTTAGACCTCTCGGTGCGCGCACTTAACTGTTTGAAAACGGCGGATGTGGAAACATTGGGCAGCTTGGTGAAGTTCCAACGCAACGATTTGTTGAAATTCCGTAATTTCGGCAAGAAATCTTTGATCGAATTGGACGAGATGTTAGAACGACTTAGGTTGTCTTTCGGTATGGACATTTCCAGATATAAATTAGATAAAGAATAAAAAAATGAGACATAATAAAAAAATCAATCATTTAGGTCGTACATATTCTCACAGAGCAGCTATGTTGTCAAACATGGCAACCTCTCTGATTAAGCACAAGCGAATTTTCACGACTTTGGCGAAAGCTAAGGAATTGCGTAAATACGTGGAGCCGTTGATTACGAAATCAAAAGAGGACACGACGCACTCACGCCGTTTGGTGTTTGCCGAATTGCACGACAAATATGCTGTGACCGAACTCTTCCAAGAAGTGGCACAGAAAGTGAGCGACCGTCAGGGTGGCTATACACGCATTATCAAAACGGGTAACCGTCTTGGTGACAACGCAGAAACTTGCTTCATCGAATTGGTCGATTACAACGAATTGATGACAAAAGAAGGCAAAAAAGCAGCTACCAAAACCCGTCGTTCACGTCGTAGTGGCGGCGGTGCTACTGCTAAAGTTGAAACTCCTGCCACAGACTCTGTTGTGAAAGAAACTGCTCCGGTTGTAGAAGTCACTACCGAAGTCACTGCTACCGAAGTCACTGCTACCGAAGCCACTGCTGCTGAAGTCACTGCCGCAGCAGAGCCGGTTGCAGAAACTGTTGCTGAAGAATTGCCGGTAGTGGAAGAAACTCCCGAAGCGAAAGTCGAAGCATAAAAACGTCATTGTGGGTCAGACCTGCAATCCCTGAATAGGAGAGGCTGTTTCGAAAGATTTTCGATTCAGCCTCATTTTTGTTAAACCCCAATCTTTCCATATTTTATGTAATAGCCTGATTTCCGGATAAGCGGTGAGGCGGTTTTGAAAGTGAAATGACCCTGATTGTAAAAGAAAATTTAACCATAAATAATGTTAAATTTATGAAATAATATGTGATTGCATGAAAATATTTTGTATCTTTGCCCACAAATACAAATTTGACAGATGGTAAATAACAAACATATATCGCCAATAACCTCCGCATTATCAGCTACTTATGGGGGGGGGTAAATTTTTTTGCCTCGTCGAGCCCGCGCAAGCGCGTCTTCGTGTCCGCGCGCTCTACCCCGCACTGCGCTTCGCGAGGGCACTGAAAAAGTCCCTTTTTTACACATTTACCCCCTTTACAGACTCTGTGGAAGGGGTAAAATTGGATTTTGAGGGGTTTTTCAGTGCCCTCCGCTTCGCTTGTATGGGGTTATCGAAATATAACGCCTTCCGGCGTAGCGTACAAGAGGAAGGCTCGTTCGCATGGGGTGTCTCCGCTGCGGGGCTCCGCCCCTGCGGAGACAAGACGGAGCCGTTTTTTTAAGAGAGAGGGGAAACGTAGCGGCGGCGAAGCCGCCGCTACGTTTCCCCTACCCCCACGACAAGGTCGTCTTGTCGAGTTTCTATAAATAATTTACATAAAAAAGAATGACATATCTCTGCATTGTGCATGGCAAGTGGCAGTCCCCAACCCCGTTGAAAATCAATGAGTTGCGTAAAACCGTCATTGGTACCGAAGCAAAGCGGGCGATAGACCGCTTTCCGGAGCGGAGACACCTCCCGCTGACAAGCCCTTTTTCTGTAGGTTGCGCTGCCCCCGTCGACTTCGCTCGGGGCTTCGGCAACACCCACCTACGGTTATGCACATCCCGTCCCTGCGGGACGATGCCAAGGGCTGAAAGCCCGATAATCAATAGCGTAGGGCATCGCCCTACGGAATGGTACGCGCACGCGCCCCCACCCGAAGCCCCAACGGGGCGCAATCAATCTTATCATCAATTGGAGAAAGGCAATAACAGGATTTCGCCCCGTTGGGTAGGGTGTTCAAACGGCTTCGCATTATTCCTATGCCGCCATCTTTTTTCTTCTCATAACTGCCTGATTTTCAGTCAGATTCTCTGCTTTCCATGCATCTAAATCTTTCAGAAAAACATTTTCTAAGGCACTCTTGAAGTTGATGTTGGACAGGCCGGTGGTCACATCAATTTTTGTCCGAAGCGGTAAGATCAAAACCTGCTTGGTAATCCCATTCAATGAATTAGGCGATTTGCGACTTTTGAAATAGCCAAAAAACGATTCGATAACATCGGATGAGATATTCCACACCGTTTTCTCGTCCGGCAACTTGCCT
>BNTP01000069.1 GCA_025996695.1 Bacteroidia bacterium
AAGCCATTGAGCCGGAAAACGGAAAGCAGTTCATTTTTGGCGTGCAATGGCATCCCGAACATCGCGCGTTGGCAGATTACGAGCCTGACAAACAATTGTTTCGCCAATTTATTAACGATGCCGACTGCTACAAACGCACGAAAGAGATTCATTCGCGCATCTACACGATTGATTCACATTGCGATACGCCGATGTTTTTCCCTTACAACATTGATATTGGACAAACCAATAAAACGATTTTGGTAGCCCCGCACCTGATAAACAAACCGATAGCCGATGGCCCCAAAAATTACCAACTGAAAGTGACGATTCCAAAAATGCAAGAAGGGATGCTGGATGCGGTTTTCATGGTCGCCTACCTGCATCAAGGGGCGCGTGATGCCCAATCGTCAAAAAAAGCAGTTGAAAAAACCGAAAAGACGCTTCAAGAACTTATCCGTCAAATCGAAAAAAATCAGGCAACAGTCGGCTTGGCAAAAACGTCCGCCGATTTGAAACGTCTGAAAAAAGCGGGTAAAAAAGCCATCTTTCTGAGCATCGAAAACGGCTACGGATTAGGAAAAGACATCCGCAACGTGCAAAAATTTGCCGACATGGGTGTGCGCTATATCACGCTGTCGCACAATGGCGACAATGATATTTGCGATGCGGCAAGCAAGAGCAAGACGGAACACAACGGTTTGAGCGACTACGGGAAAATGGTTGTTCGTGAAATGAATCGCTGTGGCATCATGGTTGACGTTTCGCACACGTCCGAAAAGACATCGTTTGACGTGTTGGAAATTAGCACCAAGCCCATCATCGCGTCCCATTCATCAGCAAAAGCGGTTTACAATCACCCACGCAACGTTTCCGACAAATTGATGCGTGCCATTGCAGCCAAAGGCGGCGTCATTCAGGTATGCCTTTACAGCCCTTTTCTGAAAAAAAGCGGCCAAGCAACCATCAGCGATGCCGTAGATCACATCGACTACATTGTCAAAACGGTGGGTATAGACTACGTGGGCATCGGTTCCGACTTTGACGGCGGCAGCGAACTCCTGGATGCCAAAGGTGCCAACGATCTTCCACAAATCACGATGGAACTCCTTCGACGCGGCTATTCCGAAAAAGCCATCGCCAAAATCTGGGGCGGCAATCTGATGCGGGTGCTGAACCGGAATGCCGTCAAAAATTGATGAAACGGGTCATTAGCGTCCCTTTTTAGGAAAACCTTTCTTTTTGTCTTTCGCTTTGTAACTGCTTTCGCCTTTGGGTTTGTATCCGCCCCCATCACGTCCGCCGTCGCGAGAGCTCCTTTCCGGCTTTCTGCGGACGTTGCCACCATCTCTGTTGCCGCCGTTGCGACCGACATAACCGCCACGTTCTTCGGCGGCTTGCTCGACAGCCACGCGACGACCGGCAAATTTGGTGCCGTCAAGGCTTTGAATCACGCGTTCTTTGTCGGCTTCTTTCACTTCAAAGAAAGAGAAATTTTTCATCAAGTCGATGCGTCCAACCGTCACTTTGGTGCCTTGCATATTGTCGTTGAGCAGTCCAATGATGTTTTGTGGGCCAAATCCGTCCATTTTTCCGAGGTTGATAAACAAGCGTGCGTAACCTTTTTCGGAGAAAACCTCTCCCCTGTCGCGACCTCCTCTGCCACCGCGTTCACGCGCGCCACGACTGTTGCGATCGCCCCAACTATCGCCACCGTCGCGGTCACGACCACCTTTGCCTTCGGTAGGGGCTTCTATTTCACGGGCATCCTGATAGTATTCAATCATGTGATTAAATTCATTTGAAACAAGTCGTTTGATAAGATCTTCTTTCTCTAACCAGTCCAACTTGCGGTAGATAGAAGGCAAAATGTCGGCGATTTCTTCCTCGTTGACCTTCACTTTTTCCAATTTGTCGATGAAACTGAAGAGCTGTTTTTCACAAATTTGTTTGCCGGTTGGAATTTCGCCTTTTTCAAATTGTTTATTGATGATTTTTTCAATCTGCTTGATTTTGCCTTTTTCTTTCAAGTTGATAATGGCAATGGCAATACCTGTTTTGCCTGCGCGACCGGTACGTCCGCTGCGATGCGTGTAGGATTCCGTGTCGTCGGGCAATCCATAGTTGATGACATGTGTCAAATCGTCCACATCCAATCCACGTGCAGCCACATCGGTTGCAATCAATAATTGAACATTGCGTAGACGAAATTTCTGCATCACAGAATCGCGTTGTACTTGTGATAAATCGCCGTGCAAAGAATCGGCGTTGTAGCCGTCCTTGATGAGCAAATCGGCAATTTCTTGCGTTTCTTTTTTTGTACGACAAAACACAATACCATAGATATTCGGATTAAAATCGGCGATACGTTTCAACACCAGATATTTATCGCGTGCATTGACCATATAATACAGGTGTTTCACGTTTTTTGCACCTTCATTTTTCTTGCCGATAATAATTTCTTTCGGGTCGCGCATGTATTTTTTTGTGATACGCGAAATGCCGGCGGGCATCGTCGCCGAAAACAGCAGCATGTTGCGATTGGTGGGCACGTGCGACAAAATCTCGTCCAGACTTTCTGTAAAGCCCATATTGAGCATCTCGTCGGCTTCGTCCAAAATCACGTTGTGCACTTGGTCTAACTTGACTGTGCGCCGATTGATAAGGTCGATAAGTCGTCCGGGTGTTGCCACAATAATGTGAACGCCCCGTTTGAGGGCACGAATCTGGCTTTCAATACTTGAGCCGCCATACACAGGCAGCACTTTCAATTGGTCGATATATTTGGAATAATCGTTGAGGTCGTCTGCAATTTGGAGGCACAATTCACGCGTCGGACACAAGACAATCGCTTGTGGTTGAACGTTTTGTACTTCAATACGTTGGAGAATTGGCAAGCCGAATGCTGCCGTTTTACCTGTCCCTGTCTGCGCTAAGGCGATTACTTCATTATCGTTGCCGAGCAAATACGGAATCACTTCTTCTTGTACCGGCATAGGGTTTTCGTACCCCAATTCTGTGATTGCTCTTAAAATACTTGGAGCAACCCCTAATTCTTCGAATGTTTTCAAACTACTTTGTATATATTATAATGTAATAATGGTATTCCCGCTTGTTTGGGAATGACGGCGCAAAGGTACGAAAAATTTACGATATACGGCTAAGTGTCTAAAATTTCAGCCGACTGCGCGACCTGCCATACAAGAAATAAATAGCCAACCCGGCCGCTGTCCAAATAATTAGACGCAACCAAGTAGCCCACGGCAGGGAAATCATTTGTAAAATGCAAACCGCCGCACCAAGCAAGGGCAGAAAAGGCACCAAAGGCACGCGGAACGGACGTTTCAAGTTCGGTTGAGTTTTGCGTAGCACGACAATTGAGATGCAAACAATGGCAAATGCCATCAGCGTGCCGATAGACACCATTTCTACCAACACATGCAGCGGAAACATCCCTGCCACTAAGCCACTGCCAACTCCTGCAAAAATGGTCGCATTTTGTGGCACGCCCGTTTTCGGATTTATTTTGGAAAATATCTTCGGCAACAAACCATCGTATGCAATCGCGTAGTAGACGCGCGACAGTCCAAACGTCATCACCAAAATCACCGAACTGATGCCGGCAATCGCACCCAGTTTGATAAGCGGACTTAACCACCGCAAGCCTTCTCCTGCCCTGTCAATAGCCAACGCAATAGGCGCATCCACATTCAGTTCTTTGTAATTCACCATGCCTGTGAGCACCGCTGTAACGGCGATATACAAGATAGCACATATCAGCAAAGAAATCAAAATACCTTTCGGCATATCCTTTTGCGGATTTTTGGTCTCTTGTGCTGCGGTAGAAAGGGCATCGAAGCCCAAGTAGGCATAAAACACCACCGCCGTAGCACGCAAAATACCACTCCACCCAAACGAGCCGAACGACCCTGTGTTTTCAGGAATATACGGATGGTAGTTGCTCATGTCGATATAGGACAATCCAAAACCGATAAACAGCAGGATAACACTTACTTTTACCACCACAATAATGTTATTGATTAGCGCCGATTGCTTGACGCCGGCCAGCAACAGCGTTGACACCAGGGCAACAATAAATACGGCAGGGAAATTGACGATGCTGCCCGTAAACACCCAACCCTGTCCGGACACATGGTCAAGGGTCGATTGAATGAGATGAGGCGGAAGGGTCAAGCCCCAACTGCTCAGCAAGTTACACATATAGCCCGACCAGCCGACCGCGACGCTTGAAACGGCAAACAGATATTCAAGAATCAAATCCCAGCCAATAAACCAAGCAAGGAGTTCGCCAATCGTGGCGTAGCTGTAGGAATACACGCTGCCCGAAACCGGTACCATGGCGGAAAATTCCGCGTAGCACAATCCCGCCAACACGCACCCAAAGGCAGAAATAAGAAAAGAAACAGTCAATGCCGGACCCGCATACTGAGCTGCCGCCTGACCTGTGATGACAAAAATGCCCGTCCCCACAATAGCTCCAATGCCCAATGTCACCAAATTGGCAGCCGTGAGCGTCCGTTTCAAGCCTCCGTCGGAGTTGCTCGACTCGTGTATCATCGCCGAAATGCTTTTCTTTCTAAATAAATCTTGTTTCATTGCATCATCAATTAAAGCAACAAAGGTACAATTTTTTTTTATACACAGCAATTTCCACCCACGGGGCCAAATCTTTTTAGAGAGGTGTTATATTTTGCAAGTTCTGCAAGTTCACCCTGAGCCTTGTCCCGCAGGGACGACATGTGCATAACCGTAGGGGGCAATTGAAGGAAGGCTTGTTAGCATGGGGTGTCTCCGCTCCGCAAAGCGGTCTAGCGACCGCTTTGCGGAGCGGAGACACCCCATGCTAACAAGCCTTCCTTCAATTGCCCCCTACGGTTATGCACATGTCGTCCCTGCGGGACAAGGCTCCGTTAAAATATAGCACCTCAAAAAAAGATTTAGCCCCCACGTCGGGTGCACGCGGTATCTTAATTGTCAGGCGCGGCGCGCATAAACAAGCACCGACTCCCAATGAAAGTGTGACACACTTCATAGCGAATCAGTGCTTTTCTTCAATTATCATGCCCCGACCCTTTTCTCCTCCCGATAGGCTCTCGCCGGAAGACCCCTATCGGTTTTGGACGCGAAGTCCCTGTCCACGGGTTCGCGAACCAGCACGCATCTGTCGAATGCGCCTCAGAGACTACCGATGCACGCGCCGTAAGCGATAGGAGAGTTGGCCCAGATTGAAGGAAGCGATGCATTGTGACCAGGGCTGGTTATGCAGGCAAGGCGTTCAGTCTCTTCCCACGTTAGCAAATGTAAAATATCGTTGATTGTAGTTAACGTTTTACCGTCAGATTTATAGACAGCGTACGGCCCTGATGAACTCCACGTCATTGAGTTCATTTTACCGTCAACATGGATCGGGGATTGTAAAAGCCTGTTTTCGGTACATAGGTATTCAGCTTCTGAGCGGGTCATGAATCTCATCCCGTTTCGCGCGCATGCGCCAATTAGCGTTCTACGGTCGGTGTTCGCTTCGGGGTAATGCATGCACATTCTGCCCATGGCATGCACGGCGTCGCCCCCGTACCGCTGAGCGCATATTTCATCAGTGATATTCGTATTACTGAGGGGGGTGGCGGTTGCGTTCAATATTCGGTACCAAGCGGCAGGCACAACCCCGGCCTGTGTCGATGAGACAGCGGGCACGTTCGCTACAACGACTACATTCCCCCCGCTTGTGTAAGTTGGCGCGGAGGTGGTGGTGATCCCCCCCGTGGTCGCAGTCGCGGTACCGGTCACGGTGATCGTCCCCGCCGAAGCCAAACTACCGGCGGACCCGGTCGTATTCTGATTCAGCGTCGGTATATCACTGGCAACAATTGCACGCATCTTAGTTTGTCCACCGCTCACAGTAGTGGGAGACGCAAGAAAGTGGCTAGGGCCTATATTTTGTTCAAAGACACTACTATACCGATTGTAAGCGCGCGTGGACATCAAACCGGCTTTCTCCAGCGTGACAGTATCGGACGGTATCATTACATCATGTGCGTCCGCAGCCGTCAAGCGACCTTTTGCATCCACCGTGAAGCTCGGCACAGAGAACGTACCTCCCCAGCCGGGAGATGTTTGTGCCGTTTCACCATAACTGCCTGCAGTCACCGCCGTATTCGCCAGTGTCGTGGCAATCGTCCCGGTGTTCAAAGCGGTAGACGACGCCGTCACATCACCCGTAAGAGCAAGTGCTTGCGTGTTTGCCATCTTTGCAGCCAATGCGTTATTTACTGCCGTCACGGATGGAGCAAGCGTCGTGCTCGCTGTCATACTGTTTTGTACCTCCGTCGGATGCACGTGATCGCCTCGCGAATAATCTGTTTCTACACCAACAGCGGCGGTTCCAAGAGCTTTAGGAGTCGTTGCGGACGCCGCATTCGCGGTTGCGCCGGCTGCGATGCCGTCCAATTTAATTCTGTCGTCTCCGCCGGCTTCTAACGCCGTTGCAGTGCTTGCATTACCCGATGTGCCCGCTGTAAGCAAAGCCGGCAAGTCGGTGTTTGCGATGGCGCGGAAAGTCGGAACAGTGTCACCCCCACTTACAGGGCCTGCATAGAATGTTCTCGCGGTTTGTGCCGGTAAATTAGGCAGCGAACCGAAAGTTTTCACACCGTTCAGGGTCTGTGCTTTACTATACACAGAATCACGGAAAGCAAGCAAGCTGTTGGGGGTGGTATTAAGAGCCGTCGCATAGACCTGTGCTTCTGTGGCCGGAACCGTTGCGCCGGCGCCGCCTGCAACAGTAATTGCATTACTCTTTGAAGGTACCTGTGGGGCAGTTGTGAATGTAGCAGTCCCGTCAATAGTCGTAGTGCCACCGATAGTAGTAGTGCCACCGATAGTAGTAGTGCCGTTAATTGTGTTAGTACTGCCGGTGTCGGTTGTGATACCGGTAGTAAATGTCTTGAAGCCTCCAAGTGTCTGATTCTTTGTGTAAACAGAATCACGGAACGCGTCTGTAAGAGTTTTTACCGTGTTAAAAACCTGTGCTTCTGTGGCAAGTTCTCGCAGACCGGTGTTTACCGTTATCGCTGCGCTTTTATTAGGCACCTTCGGTGAGGTGCTAAACGTGGTCGCTGTGCCGGAGGTGAAATTGGCTGCGCCACTCACGGTCGTTGTGCCCTCAAGATTGGCTTCACCCTTAAGTGTGGTCGTTCCGGTGACTGTGACATTATTAGAAAACGTTTTGTTTCCGCCTAATGTCTGATCCAACCGATAAGTCGAATCACGGAAGTTATACAATGCTGACGGTACCGTGTTTAACGCCGTATTATAGACCTGCGCTTCCGTCGCAAGGGCTGTTGTGCCGGTAGCGGCGGTAATTGCATTGGTCTTTGCCGGAACAAGCGGAGATGTATCGAATGTTTTAGTGCCTTTAAGCGTCATCGCTTTGTTATAAACCGAGTCGCGGAAAGCGCGCAATGCCGTTGGTATGGAGGCCAACGCTTGTGCCTGAGCGGTGTTGAAGACTTGTGCTTCTGTCGCTACGGCTGTTGCTGTTGTGGCGTTAGACGCGGTGATTGCTGCACTTTTTGACGGAACAAGCGGAGCGGAAGAGAAGGTTTTCACGCCGCCAAGGGTTTGTGTTCCTGACTCGGTCGTTGTTTTGAACGTGTTCAAATTGGCCAGCGCTAAACTGTCCGCTCCTCCTCCTGCCAGCTTGTTAGCTCTTTCTATTTCAGGCAGATCGGCGTAAACGATTTGACGGAAACTCGGGGTACCGTTACTGCCTGTTGGTGCTGCAAAGAATGTTTTGGCAGTCGTGGTGTTCGGTAATTGCGGTACAGTCATCGTAATGGTTCCCGTAAAAGTCTTGTTGCCGCTAAGGATCTGATCTTTTGTATAAACAGAGTCACGGAAAGCGTTCAGAGCGGGGTTATCCGCGTGGGCGACAGCATAAACCTGTGCTTCCGTTGCCAGAAGTGTGCCATCTTCAATCGCTGACGATGTTTTATTCGGAACAGTTGGCATACCGGTGAAGGCAGGGCTATTTTTGTCGGCTTTTTGGAATACCTGTGCTTCGGTTGCTACATACGTGCCGTCGTTACCGGCGGCTGTAACTTTGTTTGGAACAGTTACCGTACCGGTAAAGGCAGGGCTCTCAATGTCGGCTTTCAAAGCGACTTGTGCTTCTGTTGCGAGCTGAGTAGTGTTTGCAAGAACAGCTGCATTGCTCTTGGCCTTTACGGTCGGATTGGCATTCGGGAAAGAAGCGGTCGTGCCATTTGCGGTCAAGTTGCCGGTCAAGGTTGTTGCGCCCGTCACAGCCAGTGTATTACTTAAGGTCGTTGCACCCGTCACAGCCAGTGTATTACTTAAGGTCGTTGCGCCCGTCACAGCCAAAGTATTTCCTAAGCTTGTTGCGCCCGTCACACCTAAGGTGCCGCCAACGGCTGTGTTGCCACTGAGCGTTTTGTTGCCTGCCAGTGTCTGTGCTTTTGTATAAACAGAGTCACGGAATGCGTTCAAAGCGGAGCTTACGCCCGTTTGAGCAAGGACAACCTGTGCTTCGGTGGCTACAAGCGTGCCATTGTTAGTGGCGGCCGCAGTTTTTGTTGGAACAGCTATCGCACCTGTGAAAGTGGCGCCTGCAAGGTTGGCTTTCAGATTAACCTGTGCTTCGGTTGCTACGGCGATGCCGCTGGTGCCGGCGGCGGTGGTCTTGTTGGGGACTACCGGAGCTGCCGTGAAATAGGTCGTGCCACTGAAAGTTTTGTTACCTGCCAAGGTCTGTGCTTTTGTATAAACAGAGTCACGGAAGGCGTTCAAAGTAGTCAAAGCGTTGCCTGAACCTGTTTGTGCAGCATAAACCTGTGCTTCCGTTGCTACAAGCGTGCCATTGTCCGTGGCGGTCGTTGTTTTTGTTGGAACAGTTACCGTACCGGTGAAAGTCGGGCTTGCAAGGTTGGCTTTCAGGTTAACCTGTGCTTCGGTTGCTACGGCGATGCCGCTGGTGCCGGCGGCGGTGGTCTTGTTGGGGACTACCGGAGCTGCCGTGAAATAGGTCGTGCCACTGAAAGTTTTGTTACCTGCCAAGGTCTGTGCTTTTTTATAAACAGAGTCACGGAAAGCGTTCACGCCTGCTTGAGCAAGGTAAACTTGTGCTTCGGTGGCAAGAGCGGTGCTTGTATTGCCCGCTGCCGCCGTCTTGGCCTTGACCGTTGGATTGGCATTCGGGAAAGCAACGGTTGTGCCATTCACTGTTACATTATTACTAAAGATAGCTGCATCACTGAAGGTTTTTGAACCGGCCAGTGTCTGCGCTTTTGTATAAACGGAATCACGGAAAAGACTCAAAGCGGTGCTTGCACCTGTTTGTGCAGCATAAACCTGTGCTTCCGTTGCTAAAACGGTAGCATTGTTTCCGGCTGCTGCCGATTTGCTCGGAACAGTCGGTGATACTGTGAAAGTGGTCGTGCCACTGAAAGTCTTGTTGCCTGCCAAGGTCTGTGCTTTTGTATAAACTGAGTCACGGAAAAGACTCAAAGCGATGCTTGCACCTGTTTGTGCAGCATAAACCTGTGCTTCCGTTGCTACAAGCGTGCCATTGTCCGTGGCGGTCGTTGTTTTTGTTGGAACAGTTACCGTACCGGTGAAAGTCGGGCTTGCAAGGTTGGCTTTCAGGTTAACCTGTGCTTCGGTTGCTACGGCGATGCCGCTGGTGCCGGCGGCGGTGGTCTTGTTGGGGACTACCGGAGCTACGGTGAAAGTGGTCGTGCCACTGAAAGTTTTGTTACCTGCCAAGGTCTGTGCTTTTTTATAAACAGAGTCGCGGAAGGCGTTCAAAGTAGTCAAAGCGTTGCCTGAACCTGTTTGTGCAGCATAAACCTGTGCTTCCGTTGCTAAAACGGTAGCATTGTTTCCGGCTGCTGCCGATTTGCTCGGAACAGTCGGTGATACTGTGAAAGTGGTCGTGCCACTGAAAGTTTTGTTGCCTGCCAAGGTCTGTGCTTTTGTATAAACGGAATCACGGAAAAGACTCAAAGCGGTGCTTGCACCTGTTTGTGCAGCATAAACCTGTGCTTCCGTTGCTACAAGCGTGCCATTGTCCGTGGCGGTCGTTGTTTTTGTTGGAACAGCTATCGCACCTGTGAAAGTGGCGCCTGCAAGGTTGGCTTTCAGGTTAACCTGCGCTTCGGTTGCTACGGCGGTGCCGCTGGTGCCGGCGGCGGTGGTCTTGTTGGGGACTAC
>BNTP01000070.1 GCA_025996695.1 Bacteroidia bacterium
GAGCCTTCTCCGGCAGCACGCCGGAATATGGCACTGTCGCCGAAATAGACGGCTCACTGCCGGATGCTACTTATTTGTACGCTACCGTTGCCGAAGTGGATTACCTCACCAACGACACGGTGAATACGCGCCAGGTTGTGTTTCGCCTGCATGACCCGACGAACAAAGCGCAAGGTATCGTATTTGAAGCAGGCAAGCAATATACGTTTTTGCTGACGTTAGGCTTGGACGGCGCAGAGATTGTGTTCTCTATTCCGACGGTGACGCCGTTTAATGAGAGTGCAGTGGTGGATTTGCCGGAACCAACACCTTGGAAATGCGGCGACCTGATTAATGGTTATACGACTGCTAATTATAGTAATGCCACTTTATCTAATTTTTGCTGGACAACACAAAACATTGCCGAAGGCACCGCGACGTATGATACCTACGGAGGGACTGCCACACCAACGCCCTCGAAAGGCGAACGTGGGTTCTATTACACGCATACTGAAGGGGACGCCGCGTGTAAAACTCTTGGTCCTGAATGGGCACTACCAAGCGTCACGCTGTGGTTGCAGTTCAATACTGATTTTTATGTACTCGTGGCAACGGTCAGTCCGCCGGGTGCACCGCAAACGCCCTGGATAGACCCAACCACGATGGGCGGTTTCTATGATTCGTCTGCGGTGAATTGGAATGATTGGGGGGCGAAGAACAAGTTTTGGTGCTACCATGATCCATGGGTGGCGGTGTTCGATGCTGCGGCGAATATCGCCGGCTTCTCAACCACGGTCGACCCTGCGGATGGTTTGTCTGTACGCTGCGTACGTACCATGCCGTGACGATGGATGCTACGATCAAAGTGGTATGATGAAGTTCATAGGTGACGTGGAGAAGATCGCTCGCTGGATCCGAGACCTTGGCGCAATCGTGCAGCTTTAAACTTAGGACGCTGCTTTCCCTCGCGCGGCGATCAATTTTTGCCTGACAAACAAGGCAGCGCCTTGTTTGTCAGGAGTTTCACGTCTATAATTGATCGGGATTTTCCGACGAAACCGCGTCGAAACGGGAAAAACGGATGCGTGCCGATGCTTATTTTCTATTGATATGAATGTACCTACGGACAAGCTAATTGCCCGTTAGGGCATTTATATCAATACAAATGAAATACCCCGCGACAATTTGCAATGCACCCCAAAACAACCGCATCAAAATCACAGCGTATGGCTCTATTTTGATGCGGTTGCTCTGGATGAAAATCCAATCACCCAATAATTCAAAATTTTTTTTTACCTTTGCAGAGGCAAAAGCATAAGGTTATGACAACAAAATTAGATAAACAGACAAGCGATAAAGTGAGTTTTATTACTTTTATTATTCCCGAATTTGCTTCGGGCTATAAAATGAATGTGCAAAAAGCATATAATTACCTGAAACAATATGGTGGTATGGACTTTCTATATAAGCATTGGTGGGCTTTGCACACCGATAATCCATATTATGCAATTAAAGATATGGCACAGGTTTGTCGCAATAATGGAGGGTATTTAAAATGATTGTATATCATGGAAGTTACACCAAAATAGATAAGATTGACTTGCTGAAATGCGAAGCACATAAAGATTTTGGCAGAGGCTTTTATGTTACAAAATTTCGCGAACAAGCCGAAACTTGGGCTAATCGAATGGGGGCAAAGAACAGATGCTCGGGTGTTGTAACGGAATTTAAGTTTTATGAAAGTGCATTTATTGACGGCGAACACAAGGTTTTGCGATTTGAAGGCTATACAAATGAGTGGTTGGACTTTGTGGTTTTAAACAGGCGCAAAGATTCCTCTATTCCCGCGCACGATTATGACATTGTAGAAGGGCCTGTTGCCGATGATAAAATCTCAAATGATATTACAAAATATGTACAAGGAAAAATTACTCGGGAAGAATTTTTCAAATCTCTTGTTCACCCTGAGTCAACGCATCAGATTTGTTTTTGCACAGCCGATTCTTTGTTAATGCTTGATTACAAACCGCTAATAGACATAAATTTTTCTATTGAAGACATAAGCGAGCCAATTGTAGAAAATTTAATACTTGATTTGCAAATAGACGAAGAAAAAGCCGCCGACCTGTTTTATTCTTCGTCGACATTTACACAACTTGCCGATGCGGAAACCAAGCTATACGAAAAAACTTGGCAAGAAATCTACCAAATGCTCAAAAATGAGTTGAATTAAAAAACGGTGTTGATATACCGGCCTCTTATCTCCCAACACATAATTCAAAAAAAATTATTACCTTTGCAGAGGTAAAAGCATAAGGCTATGACAACAAAATTAGATAAACAGACAAGCGATAAAGTGAGTTTTATTACTTTTATTATTCCCGAATTTGCAGCAGCATACAAAATGAATGTGCAAGATGCTTTTTTTTATTTGAAAAAATATGGCGGAATAGACTATTTAAACGAGTGTTGGTGGGCACTACATACCGACAACCCGTTTTGGGCGGTGCGTGATATGTACAAAGTTTGTCGCAGTAACGGAGGGTTGCGATGAAAGTTTATCACGGTAGCGACACACTTGTATCCGTCATTGATTTGCAAAAATGCAAGCCAAACAGAGATTTCGGGCGAGGTTTTTATGTAACAAAACTGCGCTCACAAGCCGACGATATGGCAAAAAGGGTTACAAAATACAGCAAGAAAAATCCTGTTGTTACCGAATATGAATTTGACGAATATGCCTTTGAAGATGTAGAACTTAAAGTTTTGCGCTTTAATGATTACGACGAAAAATGGCTTGAATTTGTTGTTTTCAATCGTAATGCCGATAAACGAAAGCAGCCTCACGATTACGATATTATAGAAGGACCCGTTGCAGACGACAAGATAACGAGAAACATCACAAAATATTTGCAGAAAAAAATTTCAAAAGAAAAATTTATTGAAATGCTGACACACAGCGAACCAAATCATCAAATATGCTTTTGCACCATAAATTCGTTGCAAATGCTTGATTATGTTGGTAAACATAAAGCAAATATGAATTTCTCTATTGAAGACATAAGCGAGCTGCTTGTAGAACGACTGATGCTTGACTTGCAAATTGATGAAATGAAAGCCGCCGACCTGTTTTATTCTTCGGCGACATTTACACAACTTGCCGATACGGAAACCAAACTATACGAAAAAACTTGGCAAGAAATCTACCAAATGCTCAGAAATGAGTTGAATTAAAAAGAGTTTATTTTTCTCGCTGAATCGCCGTAATTATTTCCCCAACGTAAATAAAAATTCCAATCCGCCGCCGGCTCTGTTTTTGGCGACAATCGTTCCCTTGTGGAAGGCAATCGCATTTTTTACGATGGATAAACCTAAGCCGGAGCCGCCTGTGTCCCTTGTTCTGCCTTCGTTGATGCGGTAAAAACGCTCAAATAAGCGGCTCAGATGTTGTTCTTCGGGAATGCCTGTTCCGGTGTCGGAATAGGAGAAATAGGAGAAATCTTTGTCTTCATTGTACTTTTTGATAGAGACAGTTACATTCGTTCCGGCATAACGGATGGCATTGTCGGTCAGGTTACGGAAAATGGAATAAAGTAAATTTCGGTTGCCGTTTACGATGACGTTTTCGGGCAGGTTCCATTCCATTTGGATGTTTTTTTCCTGAAGCGAAATTTCCACGTCGTTTTTTAAGTTTTCGAGCAAATTTCCCATGTCCACCGCTTCCAATTTGAAGGATTGCGGGGCTGCTTCTATCTTGGTAATCAGGCTCATATCCTGTATCAGTTCGGAAAGCACCAATACCTGATTGTAGGCACTTTCTATAAAATATTGCTTTTTTTCGGGACTTAACGGATGTTCCAAAATGGTTTCCAGGCAACCGCGAATGCCGGTTACAGGTGTGCGCAGTTCGTGGGTGATATTTCCCGTCATTTCCTGCTTTATGCGGCGCGTTTTTTCCTGTTTGGTAATATCGTTGATGATGATTTCAAAACTGTTATCATCAAAAACATTTACTCTGATAACAAAATTTTGCCCTTGTTTACTGATTTGTGTTTCAAAATAGGGATTCGCTTTCCCTCGATTGGCAATGAAATCGGTGATTTTTTTAAATAAAATATCCGTCAATACATTCTGAGGATTGCTATTCGCTTCGTCGGTCATAGAGTTCAAGTATTGGATAAACAATCCATTATAAAATTCAACGGATTTGTCGGCAGCGAAAAAACACAAACCCTCTTCCGAACTGTGAACGTGCTGCAATAATTTTTCACGTTCGAGTGCCATCTTTTTTTTGCTTTCCTCCAACTGTAAATAATTTTCTGCAATTTTTTCGCTTATTTCCCCCAATTCATCTTTGGGAAACGGCAAATGAATGGTTGAGAGCGTAAAATCCCGAAGTTGTTTGATGGATTTGCTAAAACGATTGGCTGCCCAATTGATAAGCACCAGCATAACCACAAAAAAGGCGATAATAAAATACAGAAAAAGATTGTCGGGTTTCAAAAAATGGCGCAGTTGAATATCATAAGGCAGTGCCACGCGAATATAATAGCCGTTGAAGCGTTTGGCATAGTATAAATATTCTTTTTCATTGGACGAAGAAACGCGCATGTCGCGCCCTTTCCCCTTCTCACGAGCGGTCTTTATTTCCAAACGCTGCGCGTGATTTTCCATTTGGAAAGTTTCTTTAATCTCGTTGTCATACAACACATTACCTTGCCGGTCAATCAAAGTCAAGCGGATATTTTCAGGAAACAGATGAAGCAAACTGTCGATAACTTGCTGCTGATTGGGCTGTTGCATTAGCGCAGCATGAACAATATCAGCAACAACATCTAATTTTTCTTCTAATGTTTCGGTTTTGTGTTCCCTTTCGCGCGATTGTCCAAACAGGAAAATCCCGATGGTGAACAACGCGAAAATCACCACAAAGTACAGAAATAATTTTTGTTTGTAACTTGTTTTCATTCTTTTGAGATATTAAAACGGTAACCAAAACCGGCACGGTTGGAAATCAGGGAAGCCCGCTCCCCCAATTTTTTCCGCAAACGGGTAATATGCACATCCACAGTTCGCTCGGTAATATAAGGCGTTTCCTGCCAGACGCGGTCGATGATTTCTTCCCGCGAATAGATTCTTTCCGGATTTCCGGACAGGAGTACGATGAGTTCAAACTCGGTTTTTGTCAACAGGATTTTTTTCGTCCCGATGGACAATTCTTTCAATTCAAGGTCGATGACGACATCGTCAAAAACAAGTTTGCGAGTTGATTTGTCTTCCGGATTGTCGTATCTTTTTAAGACTGCTTTCACGCGGGCAATGACCTCTTTTACCGAAAAAGGTTTGGAGATATAATCGTCGCCGCCAACGGAAAATCCGGTCAGCATATCGTTCTCGGTATCTTTAGCCGTCAAGAAAATAATGGGAATCTGATTCTTTTTCTGCCGCAACTGTTCAGCCATCTTGTAGCCCGACATACCGCCCATCATCACATCCAAAAGGATAAGCGAACAGTCGGGCGTAAGTTTTTTCAAAGCCTCCTCCGCCGAATGGGCGCAGGTAATATCGAAACCTTCATTGGCGAGATTGAACTCAAGCACTTCGCAAATGACGGGTTCGTCATCTACGATGAGAATTTTTTTAAGTTGCGAATTATTCATATCTTTATAATTGAGAATTGAACATTGAGAATTATATTTTTTGCTGCAAATGTACAAAAAATTTCCGTATAATCCCCTAAAAACTTATAATTTGCCAGGGCCACCGCATCAAATTTTAAGGATTTTTTTCAAATAGCCAATGTCCAAGGCAGCCTTATACTGTCTTTTTTTCAAGCTATGCTTGTCTTTGATGTCAGAGAGGATTTGCAAGGCAAATTTACGCACGGTAGATAAGTTTAGAGGTGCATATCCCGTTCTTGCCCGACAAGCATCTTCCTTGAAGGTTACATCCAAATGCCAGTGTAAATGATTTTCAATGCCCCAATGCCCTCTTGCTAAAGAATTGTAATACGAAAGGTTAGCTATCTTTTAGTCACTGATATAATAGCGCGTTTCTTGATGTAAATCGCCCTTTATTTCTCGACTTACCTCTATTTTGACTAACGTAAAAACATCTTTCCATGCCGATAAATTTTCTTCCAACAGAAAATCTTTTGCCGGTAAAATACTACATTTACGTGTTTCTATGCGACCATGGTCTGATTCTATGTCGCCCTGAAAACAGCTCCCACTTTTGCATCTGAAAGCATACTCTAAGTCGTCTAATAAACCTTGTTGGTTGCCTTTGACCGAAAGAAAATAATGCCTCCCTTGGGCTACTATTTTTTCTGCTATTTTCGTTTGAGTCCCGATGGCATCTATGGACACAACCGCTTCGATTTTCTCCTACCCATGCGTTGAGAATATACAGACCGCTATTCCCTTTGCTGGTAGACGAAACTCCTTTCAACTTTTTACCATCCAATACGATTTGTTTTTCAGTCAGCACTCCTAAGATTTCTTTACCGTAAGTTTCCAAACAAGTTTGCATTGCTGTGGGCTCGATGAGCCTAAAAATCCGTCCAAAGGTATCCGGAGATGGTACGCCATGGGGCAGTTGTAATATCTCCGGCAACAAATGCCCCCGCTCCTTAGCAAACAAATGCATGTCCTGATAATCAACGCCGCCGGTCAAATAGGAGCACACTGCGGTTACTAAAATGTCCGACAACAAGTGCAAGCAACGTCCTTGCACGCGAGGATCTTCTACCTCCTCCATGTAATAATCTATGCTATGTTCCATGGGGGTGCAAAGGTAAGCCTTTTGGGGGAAATTTTGATGCTGTTGCCCTGAAAAAATTTGGATTTTTAGAACAAATTTCAAAAAAATGTTGTAACTTTGCGCCGATTTTAGACAAAGTTTTTAACGGACTTCGGCTTTGTTGAAAAATCAATTTGAAAAAAGTAATTTTTAGAAGTCCTCTAAAAGTTAAAACAAACGCAGATATGAAAAATACAAAATTAGCAGCATTCATTTTGGCAGGAGTAATGGCATTAAGCCTTGTTGCGTGCAATTCGATGGAAAGCGATGCCAAAAAAGTTGCAAAACGCGCGTATGAAATTGAGCAGATATACAGTAAAAAATGGGATACTTCCAATTTTACTCGCTCAGATGATAACAAAATACGCGAATATATGAATTTTACAAACAAAATGTACGAGAAACATGGCAAAGACCGTGAAGGCAGAGAAAAGTTCAACAGTCTTGTTGACAAAGAATTGAAAAAACTCCAAAAAGAATAAGATTATGAATTGTCAAAAATGTAATTTTGAAAACAAAGATAACGCACAATTCTGTGGAAATTGTGGAGCGAAATTAAATAATGCACAACAAAATATAGAATACATTTTAGAAAATATCTGTGCTACTTGTTGGTTGATGCTGACTATTCCAACATTATTTACGGGCTTAATGATATTTATGAGTATAATTGTTGATAATTCGGGAGAGTCGGGTATTCTTGGAGAAAGAATAGGCCAAATTACATTATTGATACTGATTTCATTAATAATTATTTCGTTCAATTCTCTAAAATCAATTAAGAGAAAACTTAAAGATAACAACTGTTTTCCAATTTACGAAGAAATTTACAAGTCATTATTAAAATCTATCCGCCTTTATTGTTTCTTTGTTTTTATAATACCGCTCTTTGTTGGTATTTATTTTAATGTGTCTGTTTTTAGGGAATTAAAATCTATTAAGTCATCCTTATGAATTGTCCAAAATGTAACACAGCGTTTGAATTTGGCACAAAATTCTGCCAAAAATGTGGGTGTAATCTTCAAACAGAGATTATTGAAAATCCTGTATGCCCCAAGTGCAATCGAACGTTTTCCACAGGAACAAAGTTTTGTGAAAACGATGGTTCAAAATTGGTATCGCCGGAAAAAATGATACCACGATGCGAGAAATGCGACAAGGAATATTCGGCGAAAACAAAATTCTGCCCTGATGATGGTGGAAGAGTGATTCCGGAAGCATTGAGAAGTGGTCTCAACAATATTCCAAAGGGAATTAAAGAAATTATTTCTTCCATGACTAAGAATGTAGATGTTGAGAAACTGACAAATACAAAAATAATAGGAATAATTTCTCTTGTTTTGGCGAGCCTGTCGGCTATTATAGTCCTCTATATTATTCTGTCTTTCTTTTCGAGCGGAGATTTACGATTTGCAGGCATGTTGACGGGGCAATTTAATTTGTTTGTTCTTTACCTTCATTACGGATGTTTGGGATGGATAATTACCGCTATTGTGTTGTCGGGGTTGGCTAAATTCATACCTGTATTTATGAAAGAAGAAGATAATATAAGTGAAGCAGGCGAAAATATTGCCGGATTTGCAGGAGGGCTTGCCGTTCTATTTTTGCTTGCAGGCATATTTGCGAGATTTATTGTAGGTGTATAAATTATCATTAAAATAAATAACGTTATGTATTGTCAAAAATGTAATTTTCAAAATGAAGATAACGCCAAATTCTGCACGAGATGTGGATGTAACCTTCAAGTGGAGGTTAGCGAAAATCTTGTGTGTCCTGTGTGTGGCAAAGAATTTCTTTCGGGGATTAAGTTCTGTACCATTGATGGCTCAAAATTGGTATCGCGAACTGCACTGACTCCACGATGTCAAAAATGTGGAAAAGACTATCCGTCCGGTATCAAATTTTGCCCCGAAGACGGAGGTAGAATTGTTTCGGATGCATCCATTGGTGGCGGGCAAAAAGCAAGCCCTATCAGCACGGACGGAATGCCTGAAACCTATCAATGGCAGTCTATTGTTGTATTTATCTTGTGTATTGTGCCATTAGGACTTATCATCACACTTCCTGAAATCTTTTGGGCGAGCCAAATAAAAAAACTCTATTTGAGCGGCGATGTGGAAGCAGCAAAAAAATTATCAAAACGCTCGCGAAATAGTTTGATTTGGTCAATTATTTGTACGGTTGCCTTTTGGGTGATAGTAATAATTTCAGTTAACGCATAAATAATACGATTATGAACTGTCAAAAATGTAATTTTCAGAATGAAGATAACGCACAATTCTGCGGGAATTGCGGGGCGAAATTGTGGATTAAACCCCACCCATCGCCAATAGCGTGGATTTTATTTGCTATTGTTTTGATAGTATGTGGTATTTTAGGTGTATTATTATATAATGCTAATGAGAAATTATCTACTATTTACGAAATTGCAATTGAAGAAGTAACTACTACTACAGATCCGGGAATTGTTATTAACGGCGTAAAGTGGGCAACTCGCAATGTGGACGAGCCAGGAACCTTTGCCAATAGCCCTGAAAGTGCAGGGAAATTTTACCAATGGAATTCTCATATTGGGTCTGCAGCAAAAGGTGATTATCCATTTGTGTGGTGTCATTCGCCTATGAATGATAAAGATTATTGGGGACGTTCAACTGACCCTTCTCCATTAGGGTGGCGAGTACCAACTTATGAGCAAATAGAAACACTCTTTGACACTGAGAAAGTATCTTCAAAATGGATAACTCAAAATGGAATAAATGGGACGTTATTTACAGACCTCATTACTAATAATTCTATGTTCTTGCCTGCTGTGGGTATGCGTGGCAGTGACAGAGGTTTGTTAGGAGTAGGAGGAGATTCTCAGTTTTACTGGAGTAGTACAGTTGCATCTGTTAGTCATGAAAAAGGTGAATTCCCCTGTGCATATGGTATTCTTTTACATTTGGATAGGTGTAGTAGTGGATGGACAGATGGACAACTAGGTCTGCCAATCCGTTCTGTTAAAGAAGAAAGATAAAATTATGAACTGTCAAAAATGTAATTTTAAAAACGAAGAAAGCGCACAATTCTGCGGGAATTGCGGTGTTAAGTTAGTTACGGTGCAACCGGTGTATCCTGCGCCCAAACAGGCAGGCTATGTAGAGGTAATATGCCAAAAATGTCAATTTCCCAATGCGGATAATTTGAAATTTTGTGGAAATTGTGGGGAAAAATTGCCAATCGAGCTAATTGAGATTACGCGCTTGCAAACAAAATTAACAAATGCCGAAAACAAAAGCAAGGATGCTGAAAACAAAATCAGAAATGCCGAGCGGCAAATATCGGATTATGTCAAAGAAAACGACCTATTGAAAAACTCTTTGAATAGAGCAAACAATCAGTTGCAGGAGGCTAAAAGTAAATTA
>BNTP01000071.1 GCA_025996695.1 Bacteroidia bacterium
GTTACCAAAATGTCCGACAACAAGTGCAAGCAACGTCCCTGCACGCGAGGGTCTTCTACCCCAGCCATGTAATAATCTATGCTATGTTCCATGGGGGTGCAAAGGTAAGATTTTTTACGGAATTTTGGTGGTTGCCCTGAAATGAAACCCTGAATAAAATCAATTAAAATTCCTGCGCCGCCAATCGCTTATACCCAGCCAAACGCCACTCAGCATTTTTCTGCGTAATCGCAAATAATTCCTCAGCTTCTTTCGGATACTGTTTCGCCAACGAGGCAAACCTCACTTCGCCTTTCAGGAAATCTTGGAATTTTGACCAATCCGGTTCTTTGCTGTCCAATTGGAACGGATTTTTGCTGTCGGCTTCCAAGCGGGGGTTGAAACGCCACAAGTGCCAGTAGCCACATTCTACAGCGACTTTTTGTTTGGCTTGCGCTTTGCCCATGCCGGCTCTCAAACCACCCCATACGCATCACCAATCAAAATGGTGCGCTTTCATTCAACAATCTGCATGGCTATTTCTGCGCACGCCTCCGCATCCGCCAAAGCGTGATGATGATTTTGCAAATCAAACCCACAATGTGCTGCTACCGTGTGTAGTTGATGATTGGGCAATTGTTTTCCAAACACTCTGCGCGATGCCCGACAAGTGCAATGAAACGCATAATCGGGGTAATCCATTTGATAAACGCGATGCACCGCCCGCAGACAGCCCCCGTCGAAAGGACTGTTGTGCGCCACCAAAGGCAAACGGGCTATTTTCGGTGCGATTTCTGCCCAAACATCGGAAAATACGGGCGCATTTGCCGTATCTTCGGCTGTCAGTCCGTGAATTTGCGTGTTCCAATACGAATACCATTCCGGCTCGGGACGAATAAGGCGGTAAATCTTTTCTGTGATTTGACCGTTACGGACAATCACAACGCCTACGCTGCAAACCGATGACAGGTTGCCATTGGCTGTTTCAAAATCTATTGCTGCAAAGTCAGTCATATTTATCTGGTGTCTAACATAAATCCCAATTCTTCCGTTTTCATATTCCATTTCTGTATATAATCCTTGTGTATAAGCTTTTGTCGGCTTATTTTACGATTGTTTTCATCATAATCGGTAATTATTTTATAAAACAACAACTTCTCTTTATAAGTGTTTTGCTCAATAACTTGACCGTTTTGATTATAAACGTAACGACTTGTCCAACATAAATGCCCGTTTCCTCCGAAACATTTTTCTTCGAACAACCGATTGTTGCGGGTTAAGTAAGACAAACGAGAGGTAAGACGCCCCGCAGTATTGTACCACAACATAGCAATGTGATTTCCTTTTTTGTCAAATTTGTGAACAACAAAACATTTCAAACATCCATTTACGTAATGTTCGTGCTTAAACACCCTGCCGTTTTCGTCAAAATATCTTGTATCTTGATTATCTTCATAGTCTTCTTTTTCCAATTCTTCCCATTCTTTTTCTAATTGGGTTTGGGTTTTATGCTCGATGAGTTTTCCCTTCTTGTTAAACCGTTGCAATTCAACCAAGTGTTCGTTATTATACTTGAATGATTCGATAAGAATGAAATTGTTTTTCTTACTCATAATCTTTTATTTGTCTATGTTAACGTGTTAATAGCAGCCGTTGGCACATCTCTTAATTTTTCAAAACAGTTAATCAGTTTTTCATTTAGATGAAGCAATTTATTGATATTTTCCACCGTCCAGTCAAAGGTATTGAGGATTTCCCTTTGTCTCTTTATGAATAAAGAATCGTTACATTTTTCATTCACAATACTCAAAGTAGCCCAAAGATTTAAAATGAAATGATCCAACTGTTCGATGGTGGATGTTTCTAATTCTTCCAACCTTTTCAGGTTATTTTCAATTTGTGTAATTATTGCTTCCATATTATATTTCTTCAAAATGCTGATAAACAACAGCTACATTTGCCTCTAAATGATTAATTTTTAGCATATCATGAAAACTCCAATTTGTATGGTCGTACAAATCGTGAATACCTTGTGAAATAAAATGTTCGTCGAAATTTCCCTTGAACCGATGGTCGGTATTCCAGTTCTGTTCTCTGTTGAGATACAGAATATGATTCAGTATGTCTTTATTATTAGCTGAAAATGACAGATTTACAATATCATTCCAATCCGCATCCAATACTTCCGCAATTGGGCTGTCAAATTCAAAAGTGCCCTTACATCCATCCATTTCATAAAAAATATACGGCTTCACTTTTGCTTCAATTTCAAACCAATCCAAAAAAGCATCGTTTGCATCCTGACGCCTGCGTTCAATAATTTCTAAATGAATGCTTGCTTCGGCTTTCAGTTTTTCAAAACATTCAATCAGTTTTGCGTTTAGTTGAAGCAGCTTTGCCTTGTTTTCTGGTGTCCATTCAAAAGATTCGTTTAGCTTCCATTGGCGAATGCTCAATGCTGCTTCGAGTTCTTCCTCGTCTTCCGTCCGCATTGCATTGTATACTTTTCGTTCCAAATCCTCAATGGAATAGGATTCATACAGTTCTTTGAGCTTGAATACTCTTTCTTCATTTTTTCTATTCATAATCAATCATCTAATAAAAAATTCCCGCTTCCCACCCTCGTCTTTTTATAGTTAGCACCATGGTTGTACAATATGCCAGCCCTTATGCAAGGCGTTCTTTGCAACATACTCTTGTAAGCGATACAGAACATTGCGCGATAAATACCTGCCTGAGTGTTCCGTAAGCCATAGGATTTTAATGTTCATTTATCAGTTGCCTGACAATGAAGAAATACTACCCCTATAAAAAAACTACTCTCATTTTTTTATTCTACCTCAATTGTCCAATTCAGGCTTTGGATTTTCATGTCCAATTCTCTCAATTGCCGCGAGTAAACATCAACTTCCCGCCGCAATTCCGCCGCGTCAATCGTGCGGACGTACTTTATTTCCTGCCTGCCGTAGCGGTCTTCCCTTTCCACTACATGTTTCAGGACTTCCCGCATGGATGATACCCGCAATGTAAGTACATCCTTTGTGGCAATCATTTTGGTTAAAGTTACTCCGTTATGCACTGCGTGCATGTTCGTTACGTTAATCCGGTAAATCAGATTTTCCAACTCAACCAGATTAGAGTCCAATTCCTTAAACAGTTCTTTTGTATCTTCCACCGGTTCGTCGCCTTCCTGAACCTTGGAACTGTCTTTTAACCGCTCTCTTAATTGGGCGATTCTTTTTTGTAAATCAGCACGTATGCTGAGCGCTTCTGCTAATTTCATATACTTTAATTTTTGTTTGACCTCAATAAATTAATAAACTCTGCAAGACACCTGTAATCCCTGCCTTGCTTAGGGTTTTAATAAATTCAATATATCAAAGAACTTGAATAACGCTGCAAAGATACAATGCGACCACGCCAAAATATGACGCAGTTGCAAACAAATGAAAATATTTTTTTAGAAATTGCAGAAAATACGGAAAATAGTTATATCACAAACATTCTTGCTTCATTTACAAGTCGATAGTCTTCGTTCATCATGGCTCCGTTTACAAAAGTTGTTGTTGTAGATTTCTCAACGCCATAAGCGTCATGGATATGCCCGAAAAGATGATATTTGGGCTTGATTTTTAGAACAATTTCCAACAAGTCGGGACAGCCGTAAGTGATGTTGTTTGCCCTGTCCAAAATGCCAAAAGGAGGGCTGTGCGTAATCAAAACATCTGTATTACAATGAATTGTATCTAAGGCGCGATAATAATTCTCTGTCTGCGATTTGCAGGACACAAAATAGGGAATACCCCAAAATTGGATACCATCAATTTCTACCCCGGAATCGTAGAGGTAGTGCATATTCGAGGGCAGAAATTTCTGTATCCGTTCCCGTGCTTTGCCATCCAGACAAAAATCATGATTGCCGCCGATAAAAATTTTGTACTTGTAATTCAATGCGCCAAACCAATCAATAAAGCCCATAACTTCCTTGCCTGTACCTGCCATAGATACATCGCCGGAATGGATAATCAAGTCGGCGGATGGCAATTTCGGCAATTCGTGGTGCTTGCCATGTGTATCGGAAAGGTGGATAAATTTCATTTTAATACTGATTTAATGCGCTCTGATACTGTTCTTGCAATTCTTCCGCCAATTCCTGCGGTGCAATGACTTTTACTGTATTGCCATACGAAAGCAATTCCATCAAAAAATCGTGGGTAAGGTAAACCGTAAGCCGAATACGTAGTTCGTCGGCATTATCCAAAATTATTTCCTGCGAAGCGTGCAAGGGTAACGATTTGATGTATTTCCCCTGAAACGAGTCGAACGACAGGATAACTTCGCTTGGTTTTTCAGCATTGGGCGCAATAATGCCGAAACAATGCTTGAACTTCGCGTGCCAATCGGTATCGTTGTTTTCAAAATGAGTATTCAGAATTTGCAGATTGGCAAGCCGGTCTAAAGCATAGCATTTGATATTGCCTTCGTAAGTATCGCGGGCAAAAAGATACCAGCGATACTTAAATTCTTTGAGCACCAACGGCTCAACGGTGCGATTTTCGGAATGGTCTTTGTAATATTTGTTGTATTCAAATTGTATGCGGTTACGGTTTTTAATAGCATGCAGCAAACCGTACAAGTGTTCCGTACCTTGCGGACGGCGTTGTTCCAGATAAATAAACGGCGACATTTGCTCCTTGACATTGAGCGCATGATACACATCGAAGGCTTCAAACATCCGGTCGCTGACTTCCGGCTCAAATTCTTCTTCGATAAAATAATACTTGCAAGAAAAATTAAATTTAATGTACACGCCATATAACACGCCAATATCCTCTACATCGCGCTGAAACGTGCGTTTCGATACATTGAAATCGTAATAGCCGTCCAATTCGCTTTCTTTGGCGAGGTAATCGGCAATTTCGGCAAAAGTTGCCCGCTTGGCTTGGCGCAGTTTCTTGATGATTAAGATGTGGCGCTTGGTGGATTCGAGTTTGGACATTTACTTTTGTTTTTATGATAGCATAAAACTTCCTATCTCAATATCCTCTAATTCTTGTTTTACAGCATCAATGATAACTTCGTCAAATTCGTTGTTTCTTAATTCAACGTATTTCTGAAAAGCAGAAATTTCTTCAAAAAAACGATTGTTGCATAAAGATACGCTTGCCCTATAATCTTCCAAATATTTTTCGGGTATCAAAACACCCATGAGTGGCTGTTGTAATTCAAAAATATCCTGTGCGGATGATTCGATGTCGAAGTTGTTATAAGCCAACGCCATAATTTCTGTTAGCCATCGGTCAATTAATGCTGAATTTGAAAGTGTCGGGTCGATATTTTCCCAACCAATTAGCCTTTTTTTGAGACTTTCTTTAATAAGATTTTTTACTATCTGTTCCATATAACTAATTTTATATTATTGATTTAATTCATTTGTCATTTTGCACTGTGCTTTTAATATTTTCTATTATGTAATCATCAAAAAATAATGATTGCGCTAAATCTTCATCAGAGAAAGATAATCCAGATACTTTTGTTTCTAAAAACATTAACATATCCTTGCCTCTTTTTGCAACTGTATTCTTATCCCATTTCTCATATTTGCTAATTGCAATTTCATTGTATGAGCCTGTACTAAACCGTTCCCGCTTTTCTTGCCAACTTCTATTTCCGAGAGAAGCATTTTTTCCATTCTTCAAAATTGTCAGATTTCCAAGCGTATTTATTAAAACTTTTCTTGTCTGGTTAACTTTGTTTTCGTCTTCCAAATTGTTTGTAACTTCATTTACTACTTCTATCCAATTGTCCCAAAACTGTTGTGGTATAATATGCTCAATTGTTGTATTGTCAAAATCGTTTAAAGTTACTTTGTCATTTGTCTCGAGTGCCTTGTCTTTTAGAAACTCCTCATATTCAAATAAAAAATATTTCAAATTCCACCATCTGTGAAATCCTTTTGCTCCTCTCTCGTATGTAAAAAGATATTTGAAACCATTTATTATATTTGAATTTTCTATTGGCTTATTGAGTAGCAAATTACATTCTTCTAATAATTCATTAAAAGTTTTCTCTTTATTATATATGTCTCTTGCCCAATTAGCCATACCCCTTTCGTCCATTAACCAAATGCCTGGGACTCTATTTCTAAACAATATTTTTTCTGTTTTATCAAAAATATTTTCTTGTATTTCTGTTTTTGAATTAATAATGGCAACCAAAAATATTTTTATTTCCTTGCGGCTATCCATTGTTAATATTCTTTTTATTATTTTGGATTCCGTATTATGAATTTCGTACCAGATTGGAGCCAGTTCGGAAAGTTTCAGAATGTAGTCCTCTATTTTTGAATATGTAACAGGTTCTTCATCGTATTTTTGGGCTTTATTACAAAACATTTGAAATACTTTTTCTTCCGCTGCTTTTTCAGAAAAAGTTGATTCATCGGGTTTTCTATATAACGACAAATGGACAGAAAGGAAAACATCTTCATCAAGTACTTGATTTGGATTTTTTGCCAGCCAAGTATAAACAATTCCCCAAGTATCATTAATTTTAGTTCGTAATTTTTCAATATCTTCCTGTGGATTAGGTAATTTTGCAGTGAGGTAAATCAATCTATTTTTCAGTTTCTCTAATGTGGACAGCGGTTTGCCTCTATTATTCATAGTTTCAAAAACGGCTTGTACATCTAAATCGTTTTCGATTGTTCGTATATCAAATAAAAGCGAAGTAGTGAGTTTTTTATAAAGACTCTCTTTTTCTGGATAAGATAATGATTGAATTTTATCATTAAAAAACGTTTTGGCATATTTTAAATTTTCCGTATAATGGTTTTTGTAATTAACAGGTAATATTTCTTTTTCATTTTCAAAAATTGAATGAAGCAAAAATTTATAATTTTGATTTGTACGGGAATAACTAAATTTGTAAATTTTACTTTCTCCGGTCATATTTGAAACAACAATATATTTTTTTAATAAATCATCTTTGCTAACATTAGAATATCCTATATTTATATCTATAGCTTTCAATAGTTCAAACAATAAAATACTGATTGTAGTTAAACGTTGTTGACCATCAACAACATCATAATATTTTGCGTCACTATACCATTTCTCGTTCGAGTTTGGTAGGGTTTCTTTGAGAAAAATTGTTCCGGTGTAATGTTTCTTGTATTCTCCTTTTTCGTCAATAGGAATTTCCTCTAAATCGTCCCATAATTCAGAAAGTTGTTTTTCTCCCCAAGCATAACCTCGTTGGTAATCGGGAGTTCTAAAAATTCGCGAACTAAAAAGTTCCGATAAATTGTTTGCTGTCATATTCTTTATTTTTGAAATTAAACATATTTTTCGCTTTTATATTTTATCGTTTTCTATCAATCCAACTTCCTAATCTCAAAATCATTCTTATTACAACAAGCCTTCTGATAATCAAAAACATATATCCGCATATACGCTTCCTTAATCTCCTTTGCCCCATTGTAGAATGGGTCGCTTGTATGCTGCAAGGTTGTTACCGTTACCGATATTTCGGGTGTCAATACCGTTCCGTTTGTTTTTTTTATACGCTTGGGCGTTACCTTGAATACTTTCGACATTGTTTATAATATTTCCCGACTGCAAAGATAAGCATAAACTACGACAAAATACGTCTTGGTTTTTAATGAAAAAGAAAAAAAATTATCAACCACCAAAATTTTAAAGACATTCCATATCTCAAAGATATGGAATGTCTAAATCAGTGCATCATAATATCATCGTCAATATCCGCTAAATGCGTATAACGATAATTTTCCTTGTTGATAGATTTGGAGTAGGACATAAAGAAACGGCGAAATTGTTCGCTGATAAATTCAGGCAGCGAACTAAACTTTCCAAGTCTCAAAGACTTGGAAAGTTTGGTTTAAATTAATCTTCGTTGCTATTCGAAGACTTTCCAAGTCTTAAAGACTTGGAAAGTCTAAAGCCGCCAACCGTTTATACCCAGCCAAACGCCACTCAGCATTCTTCTGCGTAATCGCAAACAATTCCTCAGCTTCCTTCGGATACTGTTTCGCCAACGATGCAAACCGCACTTCGCCTTTCAAGAAATCTTGGAATTTTGACCAATCCGGTTCTTTGGAATCCAATTGGAACGGATTTTTGCCGTCCGCTTCCAATCTTGGGTCAAAACGCCACAAGTGCCAGTAGCCACATTCTACGGCGGCTTTTTGTTCTTCCTGCGCTTTGCCCATTCCGGCTTTCAGACCGTGGTTGATACAGGGCGAATAGGCGATGATCAACGATGGTCCGTCGTAGGCTTCCGCCTCGCGTATCGCTTTCAAGGTCTGCGCCTGATTGGAACCCATCGCGATTTGTGCTACATACACATAACCGTAAGTGGTGGCAATCATTCCCAAATCTTTTTTGCGGATGCGTTTGCCGGCTGCAGCAAATTTTGCCACTGCACCCACCGGAGTGGATTTTGAGGATTGTCCGCCGGTGTTGGAATATACTTCGGTGTCAACCACCAAGATATTCACGTTTTGACCGGATGCAATCACGTGGTCTAAGCCGCCGAAGCCGATGTCGTAACCCCAGCCGTCGCCGCCGATTATCCATTGGCTGCGTTTCATGAAGTAATGTTTCAACTCTAACAGCTCTTTGCACAACGCACAGGCAGGACAATTGCAGGTATCTGAACCGGACGCTTTAATTTGTTTCACGGTTTCAAGCGTTTCTGCTGCTTGCGAACCTGCTTTTCCCAAATACTTTATCACATCATCTAATGTTTTGATATTCGGGTCGTTGTTGCAGCTTGTTGCTGCAAAATGCTGAACAAGCTCATCAATGGTTGCGATGCCCCATTCGAGAGCAGCAGCGTAGTCGTCAGCGGCTTTTCTGCCTGCTGCGCCACCATCTTCCCGATTGTCGAGCCATGCTTGTGCGGCATCTTTCACCTTTTGTTGTGTCCAAGGAATTGCTAACAACGCATTCGTTTTTTCAACCACGCGAGCACGCATTTTGTCGGTCGCAATTTTCATTCCCAATCCGTATTCGGCGTTGTCCTCAAACAAAGAGTTTGCCCAAGCCGGACCGTGTCCTTCTGCGTCTTGCGTGTAAGGAGTAGAAGGTGCGGAGCCGGAATAGATTGACGTACAGCCTGTTGCGTTGGCAATCATTTGGTGGTCGCCAAACAGTTGTGAAATCAATTTCACGTAGGGCGTTTCGCCGCAACCCGAGCAGGCACCCGAAAACTCAAACAACGGTGTCGCGAACTGTGAATTTTTCACGTTAGCCTGTATGTCCACCAAATTTTGTTTGGTGTGTACTTCGTTTACGCAATAATCCCAGTTGGCTTGTTCTTTCAACTCGCCTTCGATAGGCACCATTTGGAGGGCTTTGCCGTTTTTGTTTCCCGGACAAATATCGGGACAGTTGCCGCAACCCAAACAATCCAGCGGATTGACTTGCATCCGGAACGTCATACCTTCAAAGGCTTTTCCTACGGCTTTCAACGAGGTCAAACCGGCAGGAGCTTTGGCTTGTTCGTCGCCATCCAACACAAACGGACGGATAGCAGCGTGAGGACAAACGTAGGCACACTGGTTACATTGAATACAGTTGTCGGGTATCCAAACCGGCACGTGCGATGCCACACCGCGTTTTTCGTAAGCCGCAGTTCCTTGCACCCAAGTACCGTCTTCGCGACCGGTGAAGGCAGAAACGGGCAGGTCGTCGCCTTTTTGTGCGTTAATCGGTTGAACGATTTTAGTAACAAAGTCGGAAAGAGCAGCCCCCCTGCCCCCCTCAAGGGGGGTAAGTTCTCCCCCTGAGGGGGAGTTAGAGGGGGCTGTTGCCCATTCGGCAGGCACATCCACTTTCACATAATCAGCGCCGCGGTCAACGGCTGCGTAATTCATATTTACGATGTCGTCACCTTTTTTGCCATACGATTTCTTAATCATATACTTCATCTTTTCCACCGCCAATTCGTAAGGAACGACGCCGGTAATTTTGAAGAATGCCGATTGCAAAATGGTGTTGGTACGATTGCCCAAACCGATTTCCTGTGCGATATTCGTTGCGTTGAT